>NZ_JBOFLP010000116.1:0-11388 GCF_051657925.1 Chroococcidiopsis sp. | reverse complement strand
GAGACGCTCCTGCCAATCTAAGAATTTCGCCGCAGCTGCCAAAACCGATCCAACAGATATATCCTCCGTACAGGAGTGCCAATCGAAAGGACAAACACCACTGTACCAACAGCTTTGTTCGGTAAAATTGCGAATGACTCGTTCGGAACATTCGGAATAACCCTGCAAATTGATATGAGGTGCGGGTTGTCCGTAGCGTCTGTGCCAAGCAGGACCGAAGATGGTAATGGTAGGCACATTAAGGGCAGCAGCGATGTGAGCGAGTCCAGTATCAACTGCGATCGCTAAATCTGCTTGGAATAAACCAGCTGCGAGTTCCCGCAGAGTTCCCCGTTGCCAAATTCGTGCTGTCTTGCCAATTTCTGCCCTAACCTGCCGCGCCATCTCTTCATCGTCACCTCCAGCAACAATAATGGTGGCGTTATACTTCTGTTGTAAGGCTTTGCCAACTGTAACAAAATTCTGTGTTGACCACCGCTTGATTGGCATTGCCGAATCGGGCATGAGAAAGACCAATGGACGGTATGCGGCTCCAAATGTTTGCCGAGCTGTAGCTATTTCACTCTCTAGCAGGTGAATCAGATCCTCCTCTACCCCCCTTAAAAAGGGGGGAGAAAGCCGCTTCTCTGCTCTACCACTTGAGTCAGGGTGGGAAGATTCGATTGCTCCCTTTAGCAAGGGGGGAGAAAGCCGCTTCTCTGCTCCACCACTGGAGGCATGTGAAGATCCAATTGCCCCCCTTTTTAAGGGGGGTTGGGGGGATCTGCCGTGGCGTAGTCGAGCAGTTGCAATTAAACCCGCTTCAAACAAAATTTGACAAAAGCGATCGCTTATGAATTGATTATCGGGCGGGTTACGCCATAAATTCGTCACCGTGCGTTTAGCACTACTATTATGAATTAGCTCGGCAATGCCATCATAATTGACATCAGAAACAATCAGATCGAAATTCTGCTGAGTGAGTATCTGCTCGACCGATTGACGCGCTGCTCCTCGCTGGGCAAAAATGACTTCATGTATGTGGCGATCGCTTTGTAGCAGTTCGCCACCTGGAGGAAAAGTCAGCACCGCGATCCGCGCTTGAGGATGGGACAATGCCAAAGCTTTAATCGCCGGTAGTGCGATAATTAAATCTCCAATTCCTCCCAATAATTCAATAAATAAAATTCGTTTCACTTTGACTAACAAATAGGTAATAAGTGTGGCGCGTCAAGACTGCGATCGCTAATTGTGGTTGGTAATTCTTGGTGATATGCTCCTGAAGGGAGTAAACCGCAACCGCCATATTTTGCCATCAGCCGCAATTGTACTAACACGTCCTCGCCGCAAGCATGGGGAGGAAGTTCTTGCCAAAAGTTGTATCCGCCGACATCTAATAATTTTTGGCGATCGTAGATGGCGCAGCCGCTTGCCCAGGCTATACGATATTTACGCGGGCGATCGCGGGTTGGAATTAAGACATCAATTGTTCTATAATCATTTTTCGTCACAATTTGGCTCCGAACAGAAAATTGAGTTACGACAACGCCTATAAATATTTAGCTGAAGAGTATCCTGCTGATTTTGTCTGGTGGTTAGCGTCAGTTAAAACGGCGATTTGGTAGCGTTCCTCTCGAAATTGAGGCACAAATTCAGACATTAACTACTACTCAGTTGGAAGCATTAGCAGAAGCCCTCCTTGATTTTACAGATGTTACCGCTCTCACAACGTGGGTGCGCGAACAGGCATAGCTAGTTGGCGAACCTGCAACAGTTCTAACGCAGCATTTACGACTCTTTCAGGTTCGACTAAACGCAAGCAGTGGTAATGTCCTTCAGGACAAATGCTTTTATAACAAATCCGACAAGGAACGTCGTGAAAAATGACACGATTGAGAACTTCCCAAGGGGTGTGTTGCGGGTTAGTTAAAGCATAAAGATCGACAACTGGTGTACCGACTGCGGCAGCAATATGCACGGGAGCAGTATTATTAGATATTAATAAATGTGCTTTTTCTAATAATGCAGCAAGTTGGGATAAATTCAGTTTATTCACGAGGAAAAAAGAAGGCGATCGCATCTGAGAACGAATTGATTCGACGAGTTCTATTTCTGATTCTATACCTGTAAAAATAACTTGAA
The DNA here is from genome assembly GCF_051657925.1 of Chroococcidiopsis sp. Lineage (NCBI taxonomy): Bacteria > Bacillati > Cyanobacteriota > Cyanophyceae > Chroococcidiopsidales > Chroococcidiopsidaceae > Chroococcidiopsis > Chroococcidiopsis sp. The sequence goes on along the minus strand of NZ_JBOFLP010000116.1, from coordinate 9,267 downwards.
TATTATAGTCTTCCACTAATTTACGTGCCGCGATCGCAAAACTTTCTGGAGGATAGCGACGAGAAATTGCTGTTGCGCCTGGATGCATAACAATCCAAGGTTGGCTGAGATTAATATCGATTTCCTCAAGTATGTTTTGAATGTTTTTTCTCGCAATTTCCGATATCTGTACTCTCAAGCGTTTATCTTCAACTGTACTACCAATACTAGCTACTAAATCGAGTTGACGTTGAACTTCGTGACGGGTAAAACTTTCCGGTTCGGGATCTTTAACCCAATTGGTTAGTAATTGATAAGGGTTTTCATGACAATGTGCTAATCGCAGTGGAATACCTGCCATGTAGCACAGAAAGGCAGTAGGTAGAGGACTTTGACTGTAAACCGTAAAAATGACTACTGCATCAAAATTTCTTTCTCTCAGTTCGGAGATAATGGCATATTCAGGATCGCTATTTTGGCGGGTTGCAGTTGCTTTTAACCAGGGAGAGTCGTAAACAATTAAGTCATCAATATCTAGTAAAAGTGGTGCAACTACAACACCTGCTGAAGAAGTCATTAAGGTAATATGGCGATCGCAGTCGGAAGTTTTTAAAGCACGGATGGCGGGAGTTGTCATAATAACATCGCCAATCGTGTCTAGTCTGACACAGAGAATTCTTTTGGCGTTATGCCAAAACTGTTGATTTTCCATTAGAATTTAAATTCACCGATCGCTGATAACTGTTAACTGTTAACTGTTAACTGTTAACTGTTAACAAAGGTTTGATAGATGCGGTTGACTATTGCGGTTGTAGAAATGTTGCTGACGTAAGGTAAGATTTTGACTTCGCCACCTAGTTCTGCGATCAAAGGAACTTCAGGTAGCATTTCTGGTGTGTAGTCTCCTCCTTTAACGTAAATATCAGGACGAATAATTTTAATCAGTTCGCTAGGGGTTGATTCAGCAAAAGGAATGACATAATCGACGCTTTCCAAAGCAGAGAGAATTGCCAAGCGATCGCTCAAACAATTTACAGGACGATTTGCACCTTTTAATTGTCGAATACTCTCATCTGAGTTAACACCAACAATGAGAATATCTCCTAATTGTTTTGCTTGTTTTAAATAGGTGACATGTCCGAGATGTAGAAGATCGAAACAACCATTGGTAAACACAATTTTGTGTTTCCAATTGCGGTGTTCTTGGATCGAAGTTACTAGCGATTCCCGACTGACAACTAGTTTTTGATTACCAGAAAGAGACTGGTGTAATGCTGATAAGCTACAAGTCGTCGTACCTGGTTGAGTTACCACAATTGCTGCTGTTGCAGATGCGATCGATCCAGCAAGTTTTCCTTCTGCACCTGCGGCTAAGGCAAGGGTTAAGCCGCTTACGAATGTATCTCCTGCGCCCGTTGCTTGGCTGTTGGACGTGGGATGGGAAGGGATAATGTAGGGAGGATTGTTACGCTCAAAAATGATGGCTCCCTCGGTATCTAGGGTGACTGCGGCAAGGTGGGTGTTAATTAAATCGAGTAGTTTTTCTCCCCAGTCTGCGATCTGTTGAATTCGTTCTTTTCCTTTTAAAGCTGAGATTCCTAATAGTTGAATGGCTTGCTGATAGTTAGGTTTAATTGCAGTGATATTAACAAACTGAAAATTTTTCAACTGTTTAGAATCAACAACTATAGTTCGAGGATACTGTGCTTGAAGTTGAGCTATTGTTTGAATAATTCTTGGTGTGAGAATCCCGCCACCGTAATCTGAGACTACAATTGCGTCACAAGTTGAATAAAGACGGTTTAAGTTTTCAATAAGTTGGTTTTCAACTTGAGGATCGATGATTTCTGTACTACCGCGATCGCACCTTAAAAGTAATTGAGAGTCAGAGGAGATGCGTTGTTTGAGTAAAGTTTGCCTTTGGGTAGAGGCGATTAAATTATGCGTGGAAATTCCTCGTTCTTGGAGAGTTCGTTTTAAGCGATCGCCTTCTAAATCGGTTCCTATGACTGATATGAATGATACACTTGCTCCCAAACGAGCGATATTTGCTGCTGTATTTGCTGCACCTCCAGGTACATCTTTCAAGCTACTAACATCGACGATGGGAACGGGTGCTTCTCGGCAAAGGCGGTTAGAGGTTCCTTCTAAGTAACAGTCTAACATTGCTTCGCCAATCACAAGAACGTGCAAGTTTGTCCATTTATTGAGATATTGTTGGGCAATCATAATTTATATTCCATGATTTTGTTTTTGTGTCACGCAAAGACGCATACGCGGAGCGTTCTCGAAGAGTAGGCGCAAAGATTTTTTGCGATTTAAGTATGAATAATGTTAAGAATAGGTATGTTTTTTCTGTGGAGGCGAGCGATCGCTTGCCATAATTACCGCAGCAGCTTCCCGTAAGTTATGTACGATAAAGTTGGGTAATCGCGATCGCGATAGTTGCCATTCAGTTTCATTACTATTGTTGATTAGAATTGTGCGGCAACCTGCTATATTTCCTGCTTCAATATCATTTAAAATATCACCAATCATCCAAGATTGATGTAATTTAATTGAGTGTTCGTCCGCTGCTTTTTTCAGCAAGCCAGGATTGGGTTTACGACAATCGCAATCAATCGCAAATTTTGTTACAACTCCTTGAGGGTGGTGAGGACAATAATAAAAACTTGTTAGAGAAACACCAGCAGTAGCTAATAATTGCCGTAAATGTTTCTCTACCTTAATGAGAGCCGTTTCTGGAAAGTAGCCGCGTGCTATACCAGATTGATTTGTAACGATCAAAATTTGGTAGCCAGCAGCAGCTAAAATTTGTACTGCTTCTAATGCACCTGCACAAAGTCGAATTTTATCTGGATCGATGTTGTAAGGAACATCTTCAATTAAAGTACCATCTTTATCCAGAAAAACTGCTTTCATATTTAGTAGGGAGCAGGAACCAGGGAGCAGAAGTAGATTTAATCCAAAATCCAAAATCAAATCAGGGCCAAGAACTTTCTTTCATTGGTAAAACCATGATTTCTGGAATTACCGTATCGGCTGGTTGCATTAATAGATATAAAACTGTTTGAGCAACATTTTTTGGATCTTGCAATGTGCTTAAATCGAGTTCGGGAAAACGTTCGGTTAAGAAAGGGGTTCGCATCCCGCCAGCGACCACAGCAGTTACTTTAATATTGTGCGGTCTACCTTCAACATGTAGAGCATGAGAAAAGCCTAATAATCCCCATTTGCTAGCGTGGTAAGCTGATGCGTTTGCCCATGCTCGTTTAGCCGCTGTCGAAGTAATATTAATAATAAAACCGCCTCCCTGTTCTCTCATTGGGGTAAAAACGGCTTTAGACATGATAAATGGTCCCGTTAAATTCACATTAAGAATACGCTCCCATTCTTGAACGGGCATTTCTTCAATTGGAACGGTTAAATCTACGCCTGCGTTATTAACTAAAACGTCTATTTTTCCATATCGAGCCACAATTTTTTCAATAACAGTTTCAACTTGTGCGGCGCTAGAAACATCAAGTGCTACTGCCATTGCTTCTTTGCCGTTATTGCACAAACTTTGAGCAACTTTTTCTGCTAATTCAAGACGAATATCGGCAATAATGGTGACAATTCCAGCATCAGCTAAGGTATGACAAATTGCTTCGCCTAATCCACGCGCGCCACCTGTAACTAGTGCTACTTTTGCAGTTAAATTTTGCATAATTTTGTTCTTTTGATTTGTTATTGGGTAATGGGTAATTGCTCACTGATAACTAATAACTGATAACTGCTCCCTACTCCCTGCTCCCTGCTCCCTGATAATTGGGATACTGATGCTTGTGGAATGGTTAATAGTTTTTCCTCTACCAATCCGCACAATAAATGCACTACTAACAACTGAACCTCTTGAATTCGTTGCGGATCGTTGGCAGGAACGCGAATTGCAATATCTGCAAGTCCTACCAGTTCACCACCGTTACCACCAAGGAGGGCAATGCAACTAAGATTTTGCTGGCGTGCTGCTTGGAAAGCGTTGATGACATTACGCGATCGCCCACTAGTACTAATACCGAGCAATATATCTCCAGGTTGAGCAAAGGTTTTCACCTGTCGGGCGAAAATGTCGTCATATCCCACATCATTTGACCATGCAGTCAAAATTGCACTATCAGCCGTCAGTGCGATCGCGGGTAGTCCTGCCCGATAGGGACAGCGAAAACGACCGACGAATTCGGCAGCCAGATGCTGCGCTTCAGCCGCACTACCACCATTACCGCAAATTAAGACTTTTCCCCCTTGGGCAAAGCAGTGGCTTAATTGCTGGGCTGCTGCGAGAATCCCTTCACTCAGGGTGGCTTTAGATGCTTGAAAAGCTTGAATTGCTGCATCGAAACTACTTGCGATCGCTGCCAATTCATGCATGGAATTACCAACCAATTTGCTACCTGCTAAAACCGTTTCGTAGAGTGCGGCAATCTCACTAGTAACTTTTTGCCAGGTGAAGCATCGTTCGACGTGGCGGAGTGCCTGTTTGCCTAAAAGGTGTAACAAAGAGTGGTTTTGGAACAGAAAGGCAAGGCGATCGCCTAATATTTCCGGTTCGTTGGGTGCAACTAAATATCCCGTCTCTCCATCTTTAACTGTAAATTTAATTCCTCCCACATTCGAGCCGATGACGGGCGTACCGCAAGCCATTGCTTCTAAAGGGGTAATGCCAAACGGTTCGTACCAAGGAGTCGTCACAAAGACATCCGCCGCACTGTAAAAATATTTCAGTACCTCGCGCCCTCGATGACCGATAAACGTGACGCGATCGCCGATTCCCAAGGTAGATGCAATCGCGTTTAAGCGACCGATCTCAGGCGTAATTTGCGGATCGGGATGAACGGACTCGCCCCCCACAATTAGCAAACGTGCTGCAATTTCATGCTGCTCGACCAAACGCGCAAACCCTCGGATCGCATTATCCACACCTTTACGAGGAACTAGGCGACCGAGTTGCAGTACGATCCTTTCCTGTTGAGGTATACCTAAACTCAATCGTGCTTGGAAGCGCTCGATCTGCCAAAACTCCGAGCGATCGAAACCGCAGGGAATCACCTTAATCTTTTCAGGATCGGCTTGATAAAGGGAAAGTAAATCTTCTCGATCTTGGGGACACTCGGCAATAATTTTGTCGGCTTCCCGCACGATCCGATCTTCAATTGCAAAGCGTTCGTCAGGAAATCGATCGGCATTGCCTTGATGCAAACGCCGTACCCGTCCTAACGCATGAAACGTAACCACAAAGGGAATTCCTCGTTGGCGCTTAATTTCTGCGGCAACTAAGGCTGACATCCAAAAATTGGCATGGATCAGGTCGTAGCGCCACTGACGATCCATAAAAGCGATCGCATTGGCAGTAAATTCCTCCATGTGCGGTAGTAATGCCTCTTTGGGCAATACCTGCGGCTTACCTGCGCTAACGTGAATAATTCTGACTCCGCAATGCCACTCCACCACCTCTGGTAATTGGGGTCGATCGCGTCGCGTGAATACATCAACGCTATAACCAATTGCTGCCAAGTGTTTTGCTACCTGACCGACATAAACATTCTGACCACCACTATCAACCCCCCCAAAAATTCCTAACGGGGTGGCATGTTCGCTAATTAGGGCAATGTGTTTCATGGGAAGGGGTGAGGAGTTAGGGGTGTGGGGTGCGTGGAGAAGGGTGTAGGGTGTAGGGTGTAGGGTGTAGGGTGTAGGGTGTAGGGTGTGGTGAACAAGATAATTGCGCTCATGGCGCGAATTGCGAAATTTCCCTTGTCTTTTCAGGCGGCTGACAAGGAACGTTGAACGACAGAGAAAAAGGCTTCGTCCCAGTCACGGGTGAATCGTTGGATGTTGAAGCGTTTTTGAGCTTGTTGTCTCGCCCCTGCACTGAGGTAATGAGCTAAATCGGGATTAGCAATCAACGATCGCATTTGCTCAATTAAGCGATCGAGATCGGTGTCGATGTAACCGGAAATTCCGTTTTCTACCACTGTGGCTAATTCTGTGGTTGCCAAACCAACAATGGGTAGCCCTACCATCATCGCTTCGCATACTGCTAACCCCAAACTGGTATAGCGGACTGGATGGAAGAAAAAACGATATTTTGCGGTAAATTGAGCTAGTTGGGCGTGGGGAACTTCTCCTAGTCCACCTAGAGACTCTGCGTCCATTCCAACTAAATCTAACGGTACGGACTGACACACGCGCTCGAAAATATCTGCACCTAAACGCCGTCCTCGTTTGCCTAAACCGTTGACAACTACTAATCCCTTGGCGATTTCTCCTGTATATTGCACGTTGGTAGGAATGACTACGCCATGATCGATAACGCGAGTCGGCGATCGCCCGTTATCCCACATCAACTGATTGAAATGAGTGACGTGAATTAATAGCACGTTGCGATCGTCAACTATATGTTTGGTATTCGTCGGATGTTCTTGAGGGGGATCGTGTTCTAAATAAATTTGAGGTAGTCGTTGCTGCGATTCGGATAGAATTTCGTATTGGTCTTGTAAGTAATTTTTGCGCGACTGAAATAAAATGCAGTCAAATTCAAGATTTCGTACTTCTTCAGCTGGAATATCTCGCACGTTGTCCCCCCACGGAAAACCAGGTAAACGTCCGCCGTAGCCTTCTGGTTTGTCTGGTTTCACGGGTAAATAAAACTCATGATTTGCTTGAGTTAGGTAGTACAAGTAGCTACCGTGAACGTGCCAAGTGAGAATTTGCATAAAAAAAGTTAAAAGTCAAAAGTTAAAAGTTAAAATTACTTACTTGATAATTGGTAGTTGGTAATTGGTAGTTGGTAAGAGAGTGGTGCGTGAATCAATTTTAGATTTTGAATTACTCCTTTGTTTGCTGTTAACTGTCAACTGTTAACTGATAACTGGTCACTGATAACTGAACCGCCAAATTCTCGCGATCGCCCCACGCGAATCGGGATTTCAGCTAAATAGGCTAAATAAGCAAAGGGATAAGGAGATTCATTGTTGTTAGTTAAGATAATTGCTGCCTCAAAGCCAAATTGATTTAGATTTTCGACTAATTCTTTTTCTATAGCTGGATCTTGCCAAGTTGTTGTATGAGTGATGATGCGATCGAACGATCCCCCCAACCCCCCTTGAGAAGGGGGGCAATTCAATTTCTCCCACCTTTTTTGAAAAGGGGGGTAATTCAATTTCTTCCATCTTTTTTGAGAAGGAAGATAAATAAAATCCGATTTTTCTAAACCCCCTTTTGAAGGGGGGCAAGGGGGGATCTGCTCTGCATATAATATTAATAAAGTAATCTCTGCATCCGTTGATGTTTCTCGGATTTTCTGCAACTCATTTTGTAAGAAAGTTAATTCTGTTTCTATATCTCCGATAAAAATAATGAGCAAACGTCGCATCTGTTGCCAATTAATTTGCATACACTAAGCCGTTACATATTTTTGACTTTTAACTTTTAACTTTTGACTTGCTTACCTCCTGTTGTAAGAGGTCTTTTGCTTGAGTTAAGACAGATGCGATCGCACCTTCATTGCTAGCAACAACAATTCGATGGCGATCGCGATCTAGAGGTCCCCAGCGTTCGGGATCGGAATTAGAAAATATGACTACGCTCTTAACTTGTAAAGCAGATGCTAAATGCGAGACTCCGGTATCGTTGCAGATCAAAAGTGCAGTTTGTTTGAGTAATGCCCCTAATGCGCCTAAACTGGTGCGTCCTGCTAGGTTAATTGCAGGGGTATTCATAGCCTCGGCAACCGCTTCAGTTAAACCTGTTTCTGCTACGGTTCCGGTGAGAACGATCGCAAACCCTTGTTGAGCTAATGCATCGGCGACAAGGGCAAATTGACGTGGTGACCAACGGCGATCGCTTATACTTGCACCTGGATGAATGCAAATATAGTGCTGAGGTTGTAAGTCATACACCGCAGATATTTGTTGTAATTCCCACCAGTCAGATTCCCAAAGCGGAAATTCTAATTGTTCGCCTTGTAAGGGAATACCTAAAAATGCCATCAAACATAGATGCCGTCTTACTTCTGCTTCTCGATCTGGATAGGGTAAAAACCATTCTGGATCGGGACAGTAATATCCTGGCAAGAAAAAGCCTGCATTCAATTTCGCTCCTAGTAATACTGCGAACGAATTACTCACAATACCGCTACCGTGCATTTGAATGACTAGATCGAAGGCTTGCGCTTGCATTTGAGTCAAAAATGCATGAGTATGCTGGGGCGATCGCCATCCTTCAGGAATCCCTGGATAACCTGGAAACTCTAACCAAGCATCTATATAGCGGTTGAATCGCTTCACAAAGCTTTGAGAGTTAGGTAAACCAATCAGTGTAATACGTGCTTCAGGTAAGGCAGCACGTAAAGCCCTCAACGCCGGAACAAGGCATAGTAGATCGCCTAGTCCTGGTAAGCAACGGGCGATCGCCACTTGCGATACTTTTGGGAGTCGATGGCTGTAACTCATAGACTGACTCGCCTACTTTTGTTCAACTATCTTAGGCAAGTCGTCTAGATTTTTTCATTGGGCAGTTGTCCAAATAATTGCTGATTTATTCACTCAAAAATTGTGCAATTGCACAATTAAGATAAACAATCTTTTTTCTTCTTTCTATAGGTAGATTCAACCTTGCATAAAAGTGTTCATTTTCTGCAAAGAATGAAGTATTTTTTCATACTTAGACAAGTGTAGCAATCTTTGAAAACAGCAATCCTAGACCGTGCTTTTCTAAGGTGGACAATGCCAGCCCTATACCCTTCACAAATGACAAATGACAAATGACAATATTATCAAGCTCAATTAATCTTTAGGACGAGGAACAAATAATCTAGGTGCTTGAGGTCGGGCTAATAATTCGCGCCACAGTAGTTCGTAGCGATCGCTCATCTGCCTAACTGTAAAATTAGCTTTGGCAATTTCTCGCCCTCTTTGACCAAAACGCCAGCGCAATTGAGCATTGTCCCTTAACTGTCGCAGTGCCAATGCTAGCCCTACAACATCATTTTTATTGACTAAAAATCCTGTTTCGCCATCAATAACTGCTTCAGCTACGCTACCGACGCGAGTAGCAACCACAGGACGTGCAGCCAACATCGCCTCTACAATTACTAGGGGAAAACCTTCGGTTGTGCCTCAAGAAAGTGTGGGATAAGCAGCAATATCATTCCAAGTCCAAGGACGCTCGGCTAACTCTGCTCGCTGTGCTGCTGTAGTTCCCAGGCATGAATGTTGCCAAATCCAATTGAAGTAGCTGATAACTAAA
>NZ_JBOFLP010000115.1:0-15033 GCF_051657925.1 Chroococcidiopsis sp. | reverse complement strand
GGGAGCAGAGAGCAGGAGCAGGGAGCAGGGAGCAGGGAGCAGGGAGCAGGGAGCAGGGAGCAGGGAGCAGGGAGCAGGGAGCAGGGAGCAGGGAGCAGTGACTCCTGACCAGTTAATTCTCTACTTACGACTTCTCACTTGTTCCCTTTTCTTCTCAACCCCTAACCCCTAGTTTTCCTGTTACGCTAGAGCTATGCTAATGACTGCTGAGCTGCTGCTACAATACCAACGTTGTAATCGTCGCCCATTTCTCGATCGCCACGGAGATTTGGCGCTTAAAGATGCTCCTAGCGAACTGTTGCTGAAGTTACAACAGGACAAGTTCGAGCATAGACAGAGCATGATGGCAGGACGGATTTATCAGCAACCTCAGTATTCTAAAGAGGATTGGCAAGCAGGAGCAACAGCAACTTGGCAGTTAATGCAACAGGGTGTAGAGCAGATTTATAGAGGAGTTATAATCGCCCGCACTTCAGAAGATGTAACGCTGCTCAGCCGTCCCGATTTGTTAATTAAACAACCAGGGCAATCGATTTTTGGAAATTGGATGTATATTCCAGCCCAAATTGAATTAGGCAAGCGCCCCAAACTGGAATATCAAGTTGTAGCTGCTTTTCACGGACAGGCGTTGGGCATGGTGCAGGAGACTACACCAGATCGAGCCTGGTTGCTCTTGCGCCGGAAAGAGATGTATGAGGTAAGTTTAGCTAGAATACTGCCGCAGATGCAGCAGATTTTTGCCGAGTGCGTCCAAACACTAGCAGCACCTCAAGCACCAGAAGTCTTTATATCTCGCCAGCGATGCAGTTTATGCCGTTGGTATAGTTATTGCTCTGGCGTTGCCAGATCTGAACAACATTTGTCTTTACTGCCTGGGGTAACACCCAATCGTTATAAAGAGTTACAGGAGATCGATCTCGTCACGCTAGAATCTTTGGCTGGAGCTAACTCATCCAATTTAGCCAGTCTACGAGGCTTTGACAAAAAGATAGCTCATCATTTGGTATTGCAAGCGCAGTCAGTCTTGGAAAATCGTCCGATTTCGCTTTTAAGGGAGCAGGGAGCAGGGAGCAGGGAGCAGGGGGACAAGAGAGCAGAGGGGCAGAGGGAGCAGAGGGGCAGAGGAGCAGGGGAGCAATTACCAATTACCAATTACCAATTACCAAATCCCATTGAAATCTACTTTGATATTGAGGCACAGCCAGATCTAAATCTCGATTACATGTTAGGAGTGTTGGTGGTCGATCGCCTGAAGCAAACGGAAACTTTTCATTCTTTATTAGCAGAAACACAGTCAGATGAAAGCACGATTTGGCAACAATTTTTAGACATCGTTGGGCGCTATCCACAAGCGCCCATTTTTCATTTTTTCTCGTATGAAGTTGATACAATTAGACGCTTGGCTCAACTTTATCGGACACCAGCAGAACAAGTTAGATCGATCGTCGATCGCTGTGTTGATATTTACGAGCAGATCGCCCAAACTGTGGTGCTACCAATTGAAAGTTATGCTCTCAAAGCGATCGCTCGTTGGATTGGGTTTGAATGGCGCGATCCTCAAGCGCACGGTTCGCAGTGTATTTATTGGTACGATCGCTGGTTAGCAACAGGCGATCGCTCTTTTCTCGAAGCAATTGAACGTTACAACGAAGATGACTGTCGCGCGACTCGTCTGGTAAAAGATTGGTTAGAAACTTTCATCAAGCGGGAATTAGAAACGGATTTAGAGCGAGTTTCTTTAGTATCTTAGCTGGCGTTTCTCTTCCTGATTTCAAGCTGCGAAACCGTTGTCCTGTACGTCGTTAGTTTGTTGCGGTTGCAGTTGAAATTTTTGCTGTTGTCGAGCGTGGCTTGATGTCAAGTAACGATTTAAGATGCGATCGAGGGGAACGAGAATTTTTTCTAGCCAGTGGCTTTTGATCCCAAAGGTGAGGCGGTGGCTGAGGGGATGAACGATTGTCCATCGCCGCCGCCAACCTAATTGTTTGTATTTTTGTAGAAAGTAAGCATCTTCAGCTAAATTCCACTTGTCACGCAAGCGATGCAAACTCGCTAATGTCCATGCATCACTCCAACGCAGCATATAAAAGTGTAAGTCCGTCCATTCTAAAGGTGGTCCTGGTACGTAAGTGACAAGGCTGCTGGGTTCAAAATAGACTTTACCTCCCGCCTCCCTGACACTCATGCAAAAGTCTAGATGTTCTTTCGTGTTCAGCATGGCTTCATCTAACAAACCAATGCGGGAAAAAATCTCTGTACGCACGAGAACGCAGTGAAATTCTGCTAATTCAGTTTCTTTACGGTGTAGGCGATCGCGGACTTCTACGACTCGTTTTCCCTGCTTGTACATCTTTTCTCGCAACCTGCGTCTGGGAGTTGCTTTGTTTTTGTCAACCCAAATATGAGATTCGCCACCTGCAAAGTGGACAATTTCATGTATTGGTAAATCCTGACACATCAATGGTCCAACGACTGTAGCTTGTGTTTCTTCAGCACACTGCACTAAATTTTCAAGCCAACCAGGGGAAACAACCACATCATTGTCAGCGAATACAACATATGGAGTATCCACTTGACGCAAGCCTATATTTCTAGCTTGATTGGGAGAAAGATAGTAATCTGTTCTGATAATTTGAAAGTTTCTAACTCGCGCTTGTTCCTCTAAATATTGGCGTACTTTTCTAGGAGAGTTACCATCAATATAAACTAATTTAAAAGGAATTTGCGTATGTTCGTATAGACTTTCTAAAGACTCTTTAGTATAACTAAAACGTTCGCGAGGAGTTGCTATAATTGTAACTTTGGGTAAACTCATGTTTGTCATTTGTTATTTGTCATTTGTCATTTGTGAGTATCTAGCCACTCGTCACTAGTCACTCTTCACTACTCACTTTTTGATAAATATAGACAAGTTCGTCGTTAAGGTTTTGCATATTAAAATATTTTTCTACTCGTTCGCGACCAGCTGCACCTATAATATTCCATATCTCTGGATTTGCAATTAAATATTGTAACTTTGAGGCGATCGCCTCTGCATCTCTTTCTGGAACTAGAAACCCAGAAACACCATCTTCTACAAGCTCTGGAATTCCTCCGTGATAGGTGCTAATGACTGGTAAGCCGATCGCCATTGCTTCTTTTAAAACATTAACAGGGGCATCTTGATTGCCATCGCGGGCTGTAATACTAGGAGCTATAAATATGTGAGATGCTTGCAAAACTTCAATGATTTCCTGCCGATCTTTTTTACCTAATAAATGTACGATATTAGTTAAGTCTAGCTCTTGGATCAGTTGTTCTAGTTCTGTTTGTAAAGCACCGCAGCCAACGATTTTATATTCTAAATTAGGACAAAATTTTACTATTTTAGCTATAGCGCGAATACTGTATTCGATTCCCTTCTTTTCTACTAAACGCCCAATGGTAGCAATACATATTTTCTGATTAGAATGACGATAGCGGGGTGTATATTGGAAACGATCGCAATCAATTCCTGAGTAATGGACGCAGATTTTTTTTTCGTCACAACCGAGTTTGAGGAGACGGCGTTTAAAAAAATCGCAATTTGGCAGAAAGAGATCGGCTTCTATAAAGGTGCGATCGTAAATGCGATCGCCATGTTCTTGAATGAATTGGCTGATATCGTAACCGCGAAACGATACGATTAATTTGGCTTGAGGAGCATTAATTGTCCGAAACAGCATACCCCAAAAACTTAAAGTTCCAAACTGACAGTGAACGATATCATATGCTCTTTTGTCTGCACCAGCGATCGCGGCATAAAATAATCGTAAAGAAGTCGCCGATTTGCCATACTTGAAACCATTAAGCGATCGCAGTAGTTTAGCAGGTGCTTTCGTAAAATTTATACTCAGTAAACCAATTGCTTTGAGCGATCGCCTCAGAAAGTTTTGGGGAATCTCTGGTAGATAATAAGTGCGTTCCAATAAACAATATTTTTCTACGTCGGGATGTACTTTATTCAAATCACCTGGAGTGCAAGTATATATGTCTACTTGATGTCCGCGTTCTAGGAGTCCGGTAATTTGGTTAAGAATAAAGGTTTCTGAAAGTAAAGGAAAGTGATTGACAATAAATGCTACTTTTAGCATAGAGATCGAGCGGGGATTTTAAGATAAAAATTTTGTTACTGTCTATAGAATACTGATGCTAATGAAGCAATCGGGAACTACGAGTTAGGGGGAGAATAAACGGATTTCTTATATCTTTTCTCAAATTGCAGGAGCAATTGTATAATCTCACAAGTTACCCAAAATTCCTAGAGGAAAAAATCAAAACGAGTCTAATGCTAGTTGAATTTGGCAAACCTCGATCGTTTATTTCTATCCTTAATAATCGGTAAGGCTTGCTACAAGTTTTATCTTTTTTTCTGTTTTAAAGACAAAGTAAAGCAAGCTGATAGTTTTCAATAAGATATTGAATAAGATATGAATCAGTTTTCTATAAAATTAATGTGAGAAAACTCTTAGATAATTTAGACGCAAAAATTTATAGTTGAAAATTAATAATTATGTATACTGGGATGCTTGACAAAGCAGCCCTTGAAGCTAGTAGCCACCGAACGGATCTCTCGCGATCGCTGAGTGTTAAGACATTATGTTAAAAAAATAGAGTTAAAAAAGATAACAATTATTGATAAAATAAGCAAGATAGGAAATACAGTAAACTCTTTTTCGATCGCCAAAATAATAGTGATAGATAAGATATGTTTACTGTTAGTAGATTCAATCAAATTTTAGGGAGATACTGAAACTTATGGCTTTAGCAGTTGGTACGCAAGCACCTACATTTACAGTCAAAGATACTAATGGTAATACAGTCTCCTTATCTGATTTTGCTGGTAAAACTGTAGTTTTGTACTTCTATCCAAAAGACGATACACCGGGCTGTACGAAACAAGCTTGTAGTTTCCGAGATGCCAAGCAAACCTACGATAACAAAGACGTTGTAATTTTAGGTGTAAGCGTTGATGACGAGCAGTCTCATCAACAGTTCACTGAGAAATACGGGCTTAATTTTCCCCTTTTAGCTGACACTCAGCAAACTTTAGTTAAAGCCTATGACGTTGACGGTGGCGGCTATGCTAAGCGCGTGACTTACGTAATTGATGGTAACGGTAAGATTATCCACGTCGATAGCAGCATTAATACGACAACTCATGCGAGTGACGTACTAGGAGCATTAGGATTGTAGAGAATTCGGAATTGAAAAATAGGAATTCTCATTCAGGCGGGTTTCCCAGAAAAGAAAATAAATACTTTGGATGAAACCCGCCTCTACTACTTTCTATTTACTGCTGCCTGGGTTGATTAGTAGGATTATTGGGCTGCGATGGATTTTGCTGTATCCTTTGTAGCTGCTGCTGGCGAAACTTAGCAGCGGCATCGTCCAAAGACTGATTTTGCTCGGTTGCAAAATCTCCCGCAGAGCGAATATTGCCCATTTGAGCGCGGTGCATAATATCCATTAGACCGCTCATAGCATCGCCAGTATCACCACGAGAAAAGGGATCGCGGTTTTGTTCCTGATTCAAATCCCGTAGAGGTTCGGCATCTGTGGTTGCTTGCGCCCAAGTGAGTTGTGGTAGTAATAAGGTAGCTAAGCTCATTCCTACTACTGCACCGAAAAAGATTTTTGTTAGAGAGGAAGCAGAGATTTTCATGGAGTGATGGCTCACATAACTGAAAATAGGAGAATAGGTAGGCTTCATACCTTATGCCAAAGTCCGCCGCAGTAAAGGTTGAATGCTCAGCACAGCTACGAAGCTAAAACCGACCAACATCAGTATAGCTCCGCCAAATGTCACTGCACCCCAAGGCGCTTGCATAACTACATCACCTAAGTTCCAGCTATTGTGTAGATAGAGATAGCGAATCGGTTCGATCGCATAGCTTAATGGGTTAATTGTTGCGACAATTTGCAACCACTTAGGCATAAAAGACAAAGGCGCGAGAGCTGTGCTAGCAAATAGCAAGGGCAGTTGAGTCACGAAAATGACGGCAATCAGTTCTATATGTCCTGGTAAGGCGAAGGCTAAACCGAGACTTAAAGCTGTTACGCCCAAAGCCAGCAGTAAAATAATTAAAGCGATCGCACCCAAACCAGCTAGATTGGGCAAACCAGCGCCCAAAAAGGCAGCTGCCGCCACAATTACCGCTGCTTGCAACAAACTTTGACTGACAATAAAAATAGTTGAAGCTAAAACAATCGAGAAGCGCGAAGCCAGAGGAGCGACTAACAAGCGGTTTAAAAAGCCGAATTCGCGATCGAACATGACTGGTAATCCTGCATTTAGCGCTCCCCCAAAAGCAGTAAAAACGATCACGCCAGCACTTAAAAATTGACCGTAATTGCTGCTATCTCCAAACATTCCTTTAGGAGCATTTTGAAACAAAGCACCAAATAGAATCAACCACATGACAGGTTGAATAATTCCAGCAATTAAAGTTGAAGGGCGGCGCTGCAACTGGATGAAAAGGCGGCGAGTGAGTGCCAAAGTTTCTTGGACTATCTCTCCTAACCAGTTAGGAGTATCTTCTTTTTGAACTGCCGTCGATGCCAATTGTTGCCAACTAGCATCAGATTTTGGAGGTATAAAAGTGCTGCTCATATTATTGTTTGGTAATTGGTAATTGGTCATTTGTCATTTGTCATTTGTCATTTGTCATTTGTGGTACTCGATAGTTAGTTATTATTAGTTTTGACTATTGGCTTCTGTACGGGCGAGTTTTCCCAAAAAATCTTGGTTTGAAGTAGATATTTAGCGGTAAACCCGCCCCTACAACTTACGACTTCATCTCATATTTTGTTTTCTTTCTGCTTTGGGATCGCGGCTTCCGGCGGCGGCGAGTTCGGCATCCATCAGAGTGCGACCTGTGGCGGCGAGGTAAACATCATCTAAACTAGGGCGAGATTGGGAAATGCCAAAAATGGGCAAACCAGCAGATTTCATCGTTGCCTCAATTTGAGTTAAAGCTTCTGCTTGGGGTGTGACAACGAGATTGAGCGAATTACCTTGAGCGCTATTAACGATCGCTTCTTGGACGAAAGGCAGCGCTGTCAGCATTTGTTTAGCTTTTTCTGCTTCTTCTGGGGGAGAAAACTCGCGGATGCGGAGGGTAATGCGATCGCCTCCTACTTTGTCTTTCAATTGGGAAGGCGTACCGGAAGCAATAACTAAACCGCGATCGATAATTGCTACGCGATCGGCTAATGCGTCAATTTCTTCTAGGTAGTGGCTGGTGATTAAGACGGTAGTTCCTAGTTCGCGCAGTTGGCGTAAAAAATCCCACACGACAAAACGGCTTTCAATATCCAGTCCAACGGTTGGTTCGTCCAATACCAAAACATCGGGAGCGTGTAGCAAGCCTGCTGCTAAGTCTAGACGCTTACGCAATCCACCGGAGTACGTTCCTGTCTTTTTGTCTGCGTACTCCTGCAGGCCGAGTAAATTTAATACCGTGTCCACCCGCTGTTTGACTAGTTTACTAGGTATGTGGTAGAGAGACGCTTGTAATTGCAGCAACTCGCGTCCAGTCAACACTTTATCGAGGGCGACTTCTTGGGCTACATATCCCAATCTTCGCCTAGCGGCTCTAGGGTTATCTACTACTGAAATTCCAGAAACTTCTACTACTCCTGCATCTGGTGTAGAGAGGGTACACAAGATGCGCAAGGTTGTAGTTTTACCCGCACCGTTGGGACCGAGGAGACCAAAAATCTCCCCAGCTTCGATCGCAAAGGAGATATCTTTGACAGCCTCAACACTGCCATAACGCTTTTGCAAATTTTGGATGAAAACAGCAGGAGCCATAGGAGCTTCTTCTCGCTAGCAGCGATACAAATCTAAATACTTCCTGTCTTCATCATAGAAGAGTGAGTAGTGAGTAGTGACTAGTGGCTAGAAAATAGATTGACTAGCCACTAGTCAAAGCACCACTATCTAGAAATGAGAATCGTGCTGATGATGGTGTTTAAGCTGGAAGCTAAAGCGTTTGCAACCTGGTGGGTGAAGGGTAGGCTATCGACCACCATGCCCGCACACAATAGCATCATGTAAAGGATGGAGTAGAGGAATAGCGATCGCGCTTGAGTTTTACAGGTGGGATTGTGCCATAACAGCCAAGCTTTTTGCACGAAGATGCTGCCGAGGATGAGAGCGATCGCGCCGTAGATCGAACCGCACGATTGTAGGGGATAAATAAGTAAGAACGTAGCGGGGATCAGAATTAAGGTGTAAAACCAAATCTGCTTTGCTGTAGCCTCGTCGCCTGCTACAACTGGTAACATCGGTACGCCTACTTTGGCGTAGTCTTCGCGGATCATCAACGCTAGCGCCCAGAAATGGGGGGGTGTCCACAGAAAGACAATGGCGAAAAGCGTCCAAGCCGTCCAGCTTAAAGTGCCTGTCACCGCTGCCCAACCAACTAGGGCTGGAATTGCCCCTGCTGCACCACCAATGACGATATTTTGGGGAGTATGACGTTTGAGAAAATGGGTATATATGGCAATGTAGAAAACGATGCCAGACATTGCTAACAGAGCAGCTAGCAAGTTAGCAAACACTGCTAAGAGTGAGAAAGAAATGACTGCTAAGGCGATCGCAAAGAGGAGGGCGTGGTGCGACTGCACTCGTCCTGAAGGAATTGGACGGTGGCGAGTGCGTTCCATCGCATAGTCGATATCGCGATCGTAAATACAGTTGACGGTTTGGGCAGCAGCGGCAGCAAATGTTCCTCCAACTAGGGTGACGACGAGCAATTTTGGATCGACTCGTCCTTGGGCTGCAATCCACATACTGCCAGCAGTAGTAATCAGAAGTAGAGGTATAATCCTCGGCTTAGTTAGCTGATAGTAGCTATGAATGACTTGAAGAAAGTTTTGATGGTGTCTAGAGACATCTGCCCCGATCATAAAATTCACACCAAATTCCGTTTATTTTGAAACCAACACAGTATCAGAAGTCAGAAGCCAGAAGTCAAAATCAACTGCTCCCTGCTCCCTAATAACTGGTCACTGGTCGCTGATAACTGATAACTGATTGCTGTAACCGCGATGGTCGCTTCGCGTTTGCGCAGCATGGTCGAAGAGCATACCGCTGGAGGCATCGCGAATTGCCAGTACAGTGTAGCCAACCAAAACACCTAGTAAGGCTGCGCCGACAAACTGGTGCGATACGGTCAGTGGTTCTACTTGTAAATGCAAGCGGAAGGTAGCAATTCCTAAAAGAATTTGCAGTACGACTAGTCCGCCAGCCATGTTTGCCAGTCGGCGCAACGCGGGATGCAAAGCCGGAGTTCGCCAAGATAGTAACACTAAAACCAAGGTGGCTAGCGTTGGGGGAACCACACCCCCGATGTGACTGTACATGACACTACACAATTGCTGTCCGGTTAAGCATTGGTGTAGCGCCCAGCGCGAACCTACCAATGCGCCAAGCAAACTTTGCACGTAGACTAACACAGCAGCAGCCAATCCCAACCAAGCCAATTTACCTGCGTTACCAGTTCCTTGATAAGGCGTGAGTGCCGTGCCAATAACCAGTAATGCGGTAAAGAATAATAGCGCCGTCCCCAGATGCGCGGTGACAATATCGAACCGTAGTAATTCTGTAACTGTCAATCCGCCCAAAACCCCTTGAAAGACAATCAGGCTAAGGGCAAAGATCGCCGCCCAAGGTAGCCAGCGGGGGAGAAAGTTACGGTTCCACCAACTCACAACTGTTAGCGCGATCGCCCCTAGCCCGATTAAAGCTGCATCTAGGCGATGAAACCACTCTAAAAATACTTGAAAATTCATCTGTTGAGTTGGTACGAGCGTACCGTAACACAGGGGCCAGTCTGGGCAAGCTAACCCAGCATTCATTACCCGCGTAGCACTACCAATCGCCATCAAAATCAAAGTTGCTACGCATAATTTCCACACCAACCGCCGAATCCTTTCCCGTGGCTGGGACTGCTCGATTGTGTCTGTGTTTTGTCTTTGCAGGACGAACTCAGTCATGGACTGTACCTTAATTGCCTGTCTTCAAAGGGTTGCCAGTATCTAACCAAGTATTTACAAATATGTAAGTGCTAGCTCACCTTCCACCCTAGCGCATCGTCGCGAGGTGATTTGGTTAGCCATATACCTAATGTGCCGGATTGCCGTAGCTTAACCCCTAAGCTTTAGAGATTTTTAAATTGTTCTACTCCGTTACATTTGTTCATGGTTTATGGATAACCAACTCAAACTTGAGCTAGATTCGCTTAGGTAGTCGATTCGGTTGAGACGGGAATCAGTTGTCAGTTATCAGTTATCAGTGACCAGTGTAGAGACGTTACATGTAACGTCTGTTATCAGAGACCAATTAATTTTGACTTGTGACTTGTGACTTGTGACTTGTCCCCTAACCCCTCATCTCCCTGCTCTAACCACAGAAAAGTTCCAAAAAAATCAGAAAAAATTAACTTGAGGATCGGCAGGTTTTGGGCTGGCTGCACTACCTTGGTAAGTGAGTGTAGCTAATTGTTAAGAAGTGAAAATTCATTAAATCCTGAACCGTGAACATTCCTAGTTCTATTTGGACGCTATTAATTGGCATCGTCTTGACCCTGACCAGCCTGTGGTACGGTCAAAATCACGGCTTACTACCCACGGCAGCCTCAGATGAAGCCACTTTGGTTGATGGGCTGTTCGACACAATGATGACGATTGGCACGGGTCTGTTTGTGCTGGTACAAGGCATATTGATCTATGCTGCCTTTAAGTTTCGCCGTCGCCAAGGCGATAACACTGACGCGCCTCCCGTGTTCGGTAATATTCCTCTAGAAATTCTGTGGACGGCGATCCCGGCAATTATTGTCATCGGCTTATCGATCTACAGCTTTGATGTCTACAACGAAATTGGTGGTTTCGATCCCCACAGCGCTCACGAAGCCCCTATTGCTGGGCAAGCAATGAAAATGCCAGGAGCAGCAATTGCGGCAACATTGAACGATACACCGCCTAGCACCGCACCTAACGCAAATCAAATCAAATCGGATGAGGCAATGTCAGATCCAGCCACCGCCTCCGTCCGCAACTCCGACCAAATTCCTCAAAAACGCGATGCTCCTGGTATGGGTATAGTATCTCCTGGCATCGGTGCTAGCCCAGGTAACGAAGGAAAAGTCCCAGGGCTTGCAGTTAACGTCACTGGCTTGCAATATGCTTGGATTTTCACCTATCCAGATACGGGCGTTGTGGCTAGCGAATTGCACGTCCCTGCTGGTAAAGAGGTGAAACTAGACATGACAGCGAACGATGTCATCCACGCCTTCTGGGTTCCAGAATTGCGTTTAAAACAAGATGTCATTCCTGGTAGACAAAGTGAAATTCGCTTCACCCCAAAAATTGTAGGGGAATACAAAGTGATCTGTGCTGAACTTTGCGGTCCTTATCACGGAGCGATGAATACCAAGTTTATTGTGGAAACACCAGAAAACTTTGACAAGTGGATGCAGGAACAACAAGTCGCAACTCAAGGCAACCTAGAACAGGCGATCGCTCTAAATGCCGCAGATCGTTCCCCCGCTGAATTTCTCTCCCCCTACACCGCGCAAATGGGAATTCAGCCCGAAACCCTTCATCAACTTCACCATCACTAGAGGGGTGAGGAGCGAGGAGTGAGGAGTGAGGGCTAAGTTATAAAATTGCTTTATTCTTCACTCCCTACTCCCTACTCCCTACTCCCTACTCCCTTTTTTTGCTATGACTCAAGCACAAATCCAACGATCGGCTAACTTATCTATCTTGGAAGCAGAACCAGGGGAAAGAAAGTGGCGCGATTACTTTACTTTTAATACTGACCATAAGGTAATCGCCATTCAATACCTGGTGACGACGTTTATTTTCTACTGTATCGGCGGCGTAATGGCTGACATGGTGCGGACGGAACTGAGAACGCCCGAAGTCGATTTTGTCAGTCGCGAAGTGTATAACAGCTTGTTTACACTCCATGCCACGATCATGATCTTTTTGTGGATCGTGCCAGCAGGGGCAGGTTTTGCCAACTTCCTGATTCCCTTGATGATTGGGGCGAAAGATATGGCATTTCCGCGCTTGAACGCGGTCGCATTTTGGATGATCCCACCAGGGGGAATCTTACTCATCAGTAGTTTAGTCTTGGGCGACGCTGCTGACGCTGGCTGGACTTCTTATCCTCCCCTCAGTTTGGTAACGGGACAATTAGGCGAGGGGATTTGGATTATCAGCGTTTTGCTGTTAGGAACTTCTTCAATTTTGGGGGCAATTAATTTCCTCGTCACTTTGTTGAAGATGCGGACACCAGGTATGAGTACGACGCAAATGCCCCTATTCTGTTGGGCAATGCTGGCGACTTCTGCCTTGACGCTCGTTTCTACACCAGTTTTAGCAGGTGCTTTGATTCTGCTATCTTTCGACTTATTTGCTGGCACGGCATTTTTTAATCCCACAGGGGGCGGCGATCCGGTAGTTTACCAACATATGTTTTGGTTCTACTCGCACCCTGCGGTGTACATCATGATTTTGCCCTTTTTCGGGATCATTTCTGAGGTGATTCCCGTTCACTCCCGCAAACCAATTTTCGGTTATAAAGCGATCGCTTATTCGAGTTTGGCAATTAGCTTTTTGGGATTGATCGTCTGGGCGCACCACATGTTTACCAGCGGTATTCCTGGTTGGTTGCGGATGTTCTTCATGATCACGACTATGATCATCGCCGTACCTACGGGGATCAAAGTTTTCAGTTGGTTGGGGACGATGTGGGGTGGTAAAATTCGCCTCAACAGTGCGATGCTGTTCGCGATCGGCTTTGTCAGCCTGTTCGTCATCGGCGGGATCAGTGGCGTAATGCTAGCTGCCGTACCGTTCGACATCCACGTTCACGATACCTATTTTGTCGTCGCCCACCTGCACTACGTTCTATTTGGTGGCTCGGTATTTGGGATCTATGCTGGAATTTACCACTGGTATCCCAAAATGACGGGACGGATGATGAATGAATTCTGGGGTAAGGTTCATTTCGCTTTGATGTATGTCGGGATGAACTTGTGTTTCTTACCGATGCACAAACTCGGACTGATGGGCATGAACCGCCGGATTGCCGAGTATGATGCCAAGTTTGCCACGCTGAACTTTGTCTGTACGATGGGGGCTTACTTGCTAGCTATCTCCACTGTACCGTTTATCATCAATGCAATTTGGAGTTGGATGTACGGTCCCAAAGCTGGTAACAATCCTTGGGAAGCACTGACCTTAGAATGGATGACAAGCTCGCCACCTGCGATCGAAAATTTTGCTGGATTCCCCGTATTGGCAACTGGTCCTTACGACTACGGTATGGACAGACCTAAATCTGAGGTCGATGTCCCCTTGGCTGATGAAAGAGAACCGGCATTGGCTGCTGGACCCAAATCGGCTTTACGTGCCGATCCCGATCCAGATGTAGCTGCCAATCCTGAAGATCGTAAGTAAAGGATGAAAGATGAGATATGAAGCAGGACAAGGGAGACAAGGAGGACAAGGAGACAGGAGACAGAAATAATTTTTCTCCCTCAGCCTCCTCAGCTTCCTCAGTTCCCTCAGCCCTCTTTCCCGACTCCCTACTCCCTATTCCCTAAATTATGCAAAGTCCAACTATAGACCCAGCAAAAACGGAACTTAATTACCACCACAAAGCGGAAGCCGCCCATCATGAAGAACATCCTGATTTTCGGATGTTTGGCTTAGTCATGTTCTTAATCGCAGAGGGCATGATTTTTATTGGTATGTTTGGCGCGTATTTGGCTTATCGCTCCACTTTACCCAGTTGGCCTCCCGAAGGAACTCCAGAATTAGAACTTCTACTACCAGGAGTCAACACTATTATCCTGATTTCTAGTAGTTTCGTGATGCACAATGCCGATACCGCGATTAAGAAGAATGATGTCACGGGTATGCGTACTTGGATGGCAATTACAGCGGCGATGGGTATTATTTTCCTATCAGGGCAGATCTACGAATACAGTCATTTAGAATTTGGGCTGAAAACGAATTTGTTTGCCAGTGCATTTTACGTTCTGACTGGTTTTCACGGACTTCACGTGACTGTTGGCGTGTTGGCAATTTTAGCGGTATTGTGGCGATCGCGCCGCACCAATCACTACAGTCAAGAGCATCACTTTGGTGTAGAAGCCGCCGAACTTTATTGGCACTTTGTCGATGTTGTTTGGATTGTTCTGTTTGGTTTGTTGTATCTGCTTTAACAGTTATTAGTGTCGTCTGCTGTTAACTGATTTAAACTGAAGATATCTTACATTTTGCACTTGGTTGAAATTAGCCCCTACATAGGGGTTTTTTCTTATTGCTACACCCTGCACCCTATCTTGGCAAGCAGATTTTGCAGCCAATTTTTTTGACCTAGTGGAGTAGAAAGATACTCGCTGGCAGTTTGAGCTAAAATTTCTCCCCAACTGGGATAGACGGAAACGAGATCGGCAATTGCGTCAATTTTTAGTTTTTGGGCGATCGCTAAAGCAATAACATTAATTAACTCCCCTGCTTGAGAGCCAATAATTGCCCCACCTAAAATCGTGCCATTACGCCGCACGACTAATTGACATATTCCCGTCATTTCATCCTGAATTTGGGCTAATGTTAAGGTTTTAAAATATTGCTGCAATATCAAGACATCATTGCCATATTTCTGTCTAGCTTGAGCTACTGTAAAACCCACTCTTGCTAAAGGCGGATCGGTAGAGACTAACCAAGGAATATTACGATAATCAACTCGATAGTGAGAAGAAAATAAAGCATTTTGTAAAGCGTTGTGCAGGGCAATTCTAGCTTCGTAATTGGCAATATGAGCGAATTGATAACCGCCGATCGCATCCCCACAAGCATAAATGTGTGAATTTGTCGTTTGCAATTTTTGATTCAAACGCAGGCGATCGCGTTGTGTTTTCACCCCCACTGCTTCTAGATTGAGCTGTTCGAGTTCTGGCTGTTGTCCGGCACAAAGTGCAATTTCAT
>NZ_JBOFLP010000114.1:0-6677 GCF_051657925.1 Chroococcidiopsis sp. | reverse complement strand
ATAAAAAAGGAACCGAGAACTCATGGCACGCGCAAAGTTTGAGAGAACTAAACCTCACGTCAACATTGGTACAATTGGTCACGTCGATCATGGCAAAACCACGTTGACGGCAGCTATCACCATGACCCTAGCAGCTTTGGGTCAGGCGAAAGCTAGAAAATACGACGATATTGATGCAGCTCCAGAAGAAAAAGCACGGGGTATCACCATCAATACCGCTCACGTAGAGTACGAAACCGAAAACCGCCACTACGCTCACGTAGACTGCCCAGGACATGCTGACTACGTGAAGAACATGATCACGGGTGCGGCGCAAATGGACGGCGCGATCCTGGTAGTATCTGCGGCAGACGGTCCTATGCCCCAGACTCGCGAACACATTCTGTTAGCAAAACAGGTGGGAGTTCCCAACATCGTCGTTTTCCTGAATAAGGTAGACATGGTAGACGATGAAGAATTGTTGGAACTCGTAGAATTGGAAGTGCGCGAACTGTTGAGTTCCTATGACTTCCCTGGCGATGATATTCCCATCGTCAAAGGTAGCGGGTTGCAAGCACTGGAAACAATGATCAAAGACCCTAAAACCGCACGGGGTAACAATGAGTGGGTTGATAAAATCTACGAATTAATGGATGCCGTAGATAGCTACATTCCTACTCCAGAAAGGGATGTTGATAAGCCCTTCTTGATGGCAGTAGAAGACGTATTCTCGATCTCTGGTCGTGGTACTGTTGCTACTGGCAGAATTGAGCGCGGTAAAGTCAAAGTTGGCGAAACCGTCGAATTAGTCGGGATCAAAGGTACTCGTAGTACCACCGTCACTGGCGTAGAAATGTTCCAGAAAACCTTGGATGAAGGTATGGCTGGAGACAACGTAGGCGTACTGCTACGGGGTTTGAAGAAGGAAGATATCGAGCGCGGCATGGTGATTGCTAAGCCTGGTAGTATTACCCCTCATACTCAATTTGAGTCTGAAGTGTACGTGCTGACGGAAAAAGAAGGCGGTCGGAAAACTCCTTTCTTTTCTGGCTACCGTCCACAGTTCTACGTGCGGACGACAGACGTAACTGGTACAATTGCTGCATTCACTGCCGATGATGGTAGTGCTGCGGAAATGGTCATGCCAGGCGATCGCGTCAAAATGACTGTAGAATTGATCAACCCGATCGCAATCGAGCAGGGAATGCGCTTTGCAATTCGCGAAGGCGGTCGTACTATTGGTGCTGGTGTTGTTTCTAAAATCGTGAAGTAGAACAACCAGCTATTAACTTAGAGCAGAAAAGCTAAGCCTAATGGGGTATAATGCTTTTCTGCTCTTTTAACTGCTTAACTGTCATCGGTCATCAGTCATTCGTCATTTGTGTTTACCAATGACAAGTGACAAATGATGAATGACAACCCCATGAGTTTTCCACAACTCAAACGAGATTACTAAATAAACCGAACCAAGAAAACTAAAAATGGCTACCCTTCAGCAGCAAAAAATTCGCATCCGCTTACAAGCTTTTGACCGCCGCTTACTCGATACCTCTTGCGAGAAGATTGTTGATACGGCAAACCGGACAAACGCTACAGCTATCGGTCCAATCCCCCTACCTACAAAGCGCCGCATTTATTGCGTGCTGCGATCGCCCCACGTTGATAAAGATTCTAGAGAGCATTTTGAAACTCGCACTCACCGCCGAATTATTGACATTTACCAACCTTCTTCTAAAACAATTGACGCTTTAATGAAACTCGACTTACCTGCGGGTGTAGATATTGAAGTCAAGCTGTAACGCTATTTTTTGAGTTGTAAAATACTCGTTGAGTTACTGACGGTTGACGGTCGATCGTCAACTGTCAGCCGTCAACTGTTAACTAATTGTAAACAAATCCGTTAAAGTAAAAACAGGATGCGCAGTTACCGTTTTTACGAATAGACAATGACATCTTCTTCTCAAATAGCGGTGCGAGAACTCCCACTGTTTCCATTGCCAGAGGTAGTGCTTTTTCCCAATCGCCCCCTACCTCTACACATTTTTGAGTTCCGCTACCGAATTATGATGAATACAATTCTAGAAAGCGATCGCCGCTTTGGGGTACTATTGTGGGATCCCGTGCAAGGTCAACCTGCTAGAGTTGGATGCTGCGCTGAAATTATTCAGTATCAGCGTTTACCCGACGACCGGATGAGAGTAGCTACTCTCGGACAGCAGCGGTTTCGGGTTTTGGAATACGTGAGAGAAAAACCTTACAAAGTTGGTTTGGTGGAATGGATTGAAGACAATCCACCGCAAAAAGACCTTAGACCAATGGCACGAGAAGTAGAGCAACTGCTGCGAGATGTAGTCAGGCTATCTGCTAAATTGACAGAACAGGAGATAGATTTACCAGAAAATATTCCCGATTTACCTACAGAATTATCATACTGGGTAGCCAGCAATCTTTACGGTGTCGCAGCAGAACAGCAAACACTATTGGAAATGCAAGATACGGCGGCGCGGCTAGAGCGGGAAGCAGATATTCTTAAGTCTACGCGCAATCATTTAGCAGCAAGAACGGTGTTGAAAGATACTTTTGAAGCTTGACAACAATCTCTCAACCTCTCTTGGCAAGGCGGAGATGAAGTTCTCCCCAACCCCCTTAACAAGGGGTGATATTTGAAACGATCCCCCCAACCCCCCTTGTTAAGGGGGGCTTTCTTTAGAGCCATTCTTGGGTTGCTTTTGTTTCAGCTTGGATTAAATTCGCTTTTAATTTTTCCCAGTCAAGTTGACTAGAATTGGACACATTTTGGCTCAAACGTCCTGCTTGCAGGAATAACACTCGCGTACAAAATTGTTTAGCTAATTCGAGTTGATGATTGACCATTAATATTGTTGTTTGACCGCTATTTGCTAGTTGGATGAATACTTCGATTAAATGAGATGCTTTACCTGCATCCAAAGCAGAAGTTGGCTCGTCGAGTAAAAGAATTTTCGGTTGGGTAGCTAAAGCACGGGCGATCGCAACGAGTTGTTTTTGTCCGACTGAAAGTTGTAGTTCTGTCTTTTCTAGCCAATCTTCGGGAATATGTAACTGTTCCATCCAGTAGGCAATTTGCTGCTGGATTTGCGATCGCGGCATTCTACGTAGAACTAGAGGATATTGCAAAGCTTCTCTGACTGTCATTCCCAATAGTTTTGATTCTTGCATCACCAGCATCACTTGCTGGCGCAACTGAATTGCAGAAATTTGATGATATTCCTTCTCTTCTAAATAAATCGATCCAGTTGTAGGTTCGCTGAGGCGATTGACGATTCGCAACAAAGATGTTTTTCCCGCTCCAGAAGCACCGATAATTGCAATGCGATCGCCTAGAAATGTCTCAAAGGAAATATCCTGCAATAAGTACTGAGAACCTATTGTTGCAGCTAGGCTGACTCCTTCTAGTCTTAACTGTGCTACCTCACTCCTCACTCCTCGCCCCCAGAGTTGAATTAGTTTAATGCGATCGCAGTGGTAACTGTCCAGGCATCAACTAATAATAACAGCAGAGTAAATACCAACAAAATTAAGTACATCCAAGGCTGTGATAGGGGAATGACATCCGTGGTATCGATTTCAGTTTTGACTTGTACTTCCCGCACCAATTTAGTAAATCCAGCCACCCGCATCGGTAGTAAATAAGCTTTCCCTTCCTGGCTGAGGAAATAGTATACGAGTCCGCCTTGTCCGGTAGTACGGGGTTTTAACTCTTTTACCTCCGACCAAGATAAAGACCAACCGCGTCGAAACCATTTAGGAACCCATAGGGGATATGTCACCTGAATTTCGCGATCGTCCAGTATGACTCGTTCGCTAAGTGCGGCGTATAGGGCGATGAAACCGATGCTAATCCCTATCCACAACCAGACTGGAGGAACTGGTGCGGCTGTCACCTTTGCTAAAAATGGCAATGGTATGGTAAGGGCTATGTATAGACTCAGCAGTGTAATCCGAATTAAAGGTGAGAGACGGAAAATAGAAGTTGAGTTATTGACTAATGCGGTCACGATTCTACTACAATTAGTTTTTGCTCTTACTTATTATGAGCGAATTTATAAGATGTCGTGCGATCGTGCGGGTATCAATCGATTAGTAATAACCTGAGCGAATACGAAAACGGTTAACGGCTTTCTCCGTAAAGGTAGAATTATCGAATTTTGAATTAGGGTTTAAATTTAAACTAACAGCGTTGCAAACGAGTTAAAAACAACACGATGCGATCGATTGTCTGTCGCAAAACTGATGTAGGCTGGTCAGATTGATTGACAATAATACTAAAAACTAAAGGTTCGTAATTGGGAGGATTGATATATCCAGACAAGGCAACAACACCACTCATCGTTCCTGTTTTTGCTAAGACAATTCCTTGCGCAGTTGTACCCTGAAAGCGACTTTTTAGAGTGCCACTCACGCCAGCGACGGGCAAAGAGGTACGATATACAGTAGCAAGAGGTGAATTTGCCATCACTCTGAGAGTTTGGGCGATCGCAACTGGACTGGCTAAGTTTTGCCGCGACAACCCCGATCCATCTGCCAGCGCGTAACCCGTAGGATCGACACCCAAGGTAGTCAAAGTCTCTTTGACATTCTGCAAGCCAATGTCAGCCGTAGAGCGTGTCGTAGGCGTTAGCTGTACCCTCACTCCCAGTATTCTCAATAAAGCTTCAGCATAAAGATTGTTGCTCTGTTGATTTGTCTCCACTAATAACTCTGATAGCGGTGGCGAGACGACAAATGCTATCTCCCGCAGCCCGAGGGTAGACTGCCGCTCTTGTTGTTGCACTAGCTCGTTACCAGGTGATAACGTAATTCCTGCTTGGGCAAGACGGCGCTGAAAGTGACGTAAAAAATGCGCTTTTGGATCGACCACCGCTAAATTTATTGATTCAGATGGTGCATCAATTCCCATCTTTCCCGTGACTTTGAGTACTGCTGCACCTGAGTTGCGGCTGACGATAATTCGGGAAGATTTAGACGCGGGAACGGCGATCGCTTCATTTTCGAGCTGCCATTGCATACCCTCTCTCAAGTCAGACCAATTGAGGCGTAGGGGTTGACCGACTTGTTGTGGTATCGCAGTTAACTTGACAGTATTTTGATTCAAAATCAAACTATTGACAGGTGCGCCATAATCTGCGTTTATATCCTCCCATTGCCAGCTGGGGTTGATGATGGAACCTTGAAAATAATCATCTTCTGCCACTAACTGACTGATGCGGTGAATTTGCTGCTGTTTTATCTGTTTTGCTAATGCTTGCAACTGGATGTCGCTTAAGCTAGGGTCGCCGCGACCGATAACTTGTAAACCACCCGCGATCGTGGGATAAACAGAAGTGCGAATTTGAAATTGCGAACCCAGTCTTTGCAAAGCGGCAGCGGTTGTGAATAGTTTGACGTTAGATGCTGGAATGAAATAGTTTTGAGCGTCCCGACTGTACAGCAGATCGCCGCGATTCACGGTTTGGATTGAAATCCCCCAACGGGCGCGATTGAGTTGGGGGCGATCGATCGTAGTGGCGATCGCTGTTTCTAATTGAGCGGGACAAATGGCAGTTGTTGCGTTACGTAAAGGCTGCTGGACAATTTTTAAGGATGCATTTGAAGATGCATGTGGTAAAGATGCGTGCGGAATCTTATTAGCTATGGCTGGTAGCATCAAGTAGATCTGAGCGTTGGCAATTGCTAGCAGTAGGCTAACTGGTTTGACAATATCCCTAAGAGCAGATTTCATCATGGTTTTGCTGATACATATTGTACGATTTACTTAATCTCCGACCCGTATAATTACTGCCGACTGCGTGTAGACGATGAAATACGTACAGACGATTAAAACTATATGACTAAAGTACAAATCGCTAAACAATCGCCTGACCAAAAGACTCTTAGCATACCAAATATGGCTCAAAGCAGCGATCGCGAGAGTAAAACATACTTTTTATTAGCGATCGCCTTGGTTATTGGGATTTGTAGCGCCATTATCGGCGGATTATTATTTAACCAATATTTAAAATTATTCTCCACCACTCAAATTGACAAAGGCAGCCATCGCGACTTAATGTCCGTACCACCTGCAACAAAAGTTCCAGCAGCCAACTTAGTTCAAACAGCTTTTGGCAATCAAGTCCAAGTCACGATTATTGCCGTCAAAAGAATCCCTGGCAAGCCAGATGAAGTTAATGTGGAAATGCAGATTGAAAAACTTACAGATACGCCACTTATAGAAGGTACGATTAGCGTTGGCTCGACTATGGCAAGCAATTCAGAAACTAGCGAATTCTATCGAGCCACTGATTTCATGCGGCGATCGTCAGGTAGAGTTTCGCTCAGCAAACTGCGGCGAGATAAACCCATAGACGCTTATGTCGTCCTCGACGTACCGCAAGGAGTCACAACAATCGATCTGTTTGTCGACCAAACTACGCCGTTTAAAAACGTGCCGATCGCCGCAGCAAATCAATTTACTAGGGTCGTTTCTCGCGCGGCAACTTCCAACATGACAGCAATGCAGACGACTAGTAGCTTGATGGTGCAACCAAACGGCTTGATTCGTAAAGCTTTGGATAATAAAGCGCAAGTCCAAGTCATTTCAGCACAACGCTTGAATAACCCCGAATTGGCAACTCGCAATGTTGTGAATGTCAAAATGCGGATTTGGCGGCTAGGTGCAA
>NZ_JBOFLP010000113.1:0-38115 GCF_051657925.1 Chroococcidiopsis sp. | reverse complement strand
GGCCTCGCAATGATGCTTGGGAGGAATTGAAAAAGGAATTAGAATCAAAAAGCTGGATCACCGAGCAAGAGCGCGTGGAGTTACTCAATAAATCCACGGAAGTGATCAACTACTGGCAAGAGGAAGGCAGGCGGCGACCGCTAGGCGAAGCTCAGTCAAAATTTCCTGAAGTGACTTTTACAGGTAGCGCTTGATCGTAGACATAACCTAATAGCAGTTTTCAATTGGGTAAAATATACATCTGTAGGGGCGCACAGCGGTGCGCCCCTACCTGTATCACGCAGGCAATCGAGAATTGCGATGAAATATCATAAATATGACTTTTTTTGGTTTTGAGTCGGATCGCAACAACCGATCGCGTAAAAGCGTATCAGAGGTAAATCCAAAATCGTAAATCCAAAATCCAAAATTGTTAGGCTCATGCGCGTCCTAGTGATAGAAGATGAACCTGGTATTGCTCAATTCATTCGGCAGGGATTAAACGAAGCTGGTTATGCTGTAGATGTAGCCAGCGACGGTCAAGCGGGACTAAATTATGCCCTCGCAGCCGAGTATGACGTTATCGTGCTAGACATCATGTTGCCACAAATGGACGGTTTACAAGTATTGCGCCAAATGCGATCGCGCATCAAAACCCCCGTGCTGCTTTTAACTGCTCGCGATACTGTGGAAGACAGAGTTAAAGGGCTAGATGCAGGCGCAGATGATTACCTATTCAAGCCCTTTGCTTTTCCCGAACTACTGGCGCGTTTGCGTGCCTTATTGCGCCGCCCTCCTTTACAACTAGATACAATACTGCAAGTCGCCGACTTAGAAATGGATGTGGCGAATCGGGAAGTCCGCCGCGCTGGCAAGTCGATCGAACTTAGCCCCCGCGAGTTTAGCTTACTAGAATACTTGATGCGCCACCCTCGACAAGTACTGACTCGCAGCCAAATAACCGAGCGAATTTGGAATTTTGACTTCTATGGAGACTCCAACGTGGTCGATGTTTACATTGGCTATTTGCGGCGCAAGATAGACAACGGTTTCGATCGCCCCTTACTGCATACAGTGCGCGGTGTCGGCTATCGTCTGAGTGCCGAACAGAGCGATGGTTAGTCTCAAGTGGATCGATCGCATTCCCTTGCGGGTGAAGTTAACTGTCTGGTATGTCCTACTGTTAGGACTGACTCTCAGTGGCTTGACTGGCTATTTATATTTTCGGCTAGAGCGCAAGCTAATTTCTAAGGTAGATACTGCCTTGCAAATTGTTGCTTCTCAGTTCATAGCTTATTTAGCTGATGAAGATGATTCCCTAGCATTTCAAAACAAGCCAATTCAGCGCAATGCATCACGGCGTTTGCGTCAAGTGGGGTTTGCAATTCGCTTGATTAATCCAGATGGCGGAGTAGTAGACGGTTTTGGTAGATACCGAGAACTACCAGCAAAAGTCCCGACCGAGAAAGGATTCGCTACCCGATCGCGCAATGAAGTAGAATGGCGGACGATCGACCAGCCAGTAGTGCGTAACGGTCAAATAGTGGGATGGCTGCAAGTAGCACAGTCGCTAGAGACATTAGAAGAAATTTCCGAAGAACTCCCAATGGAGGTTTTATTCAGTTTGCCCTTGGTACTGCTCTTAGCTGCATCAGGAGGGCTATTTCTCTCGAATCGAGCCTTGCGTCCGATTCAGAAGATTAACCGCACCGCACAGGCGATCGCCGCTACTGACTTAAATCGGCGCGTCAACTACTGGGGTGCAGCAGATGAAGTGGGACAACTAGCAACCACATTTGACCAAATGTTAGACCGCTTGCAAGCAGCCTTTGAGCGGGAACAGCAATTTACTGCTAATGCTGCTCATGAGTTACGCACGCCTTTAGCTGTAATTAAGGGACGCATCGGTGTCACCCGCACTCGCTTGCGTACCGTTGCTGAATACGATAAGACACTGCAAGACTTAGAGCAAGAGGTAGACCGCTTGATTCGCTTGAGTAATGGCTTACTCTTACTTGCCAGGATCGATCGCGGTCAGTTTCCGTTTAATTTGCTGTCGGTAGATTTAAGCAGTCTGCTAGAGGTAATTGTAGAGCAAATACAACCCCTGGCAGAACAGCAAATTGCGATCGCCAATCATCTACCTGCTGAGTTACAAGTTCAAGGCGATCCTGATTGCCTGACCAACCTATTTCTCAATTTACTAGATAATGCTGTTAAGTATACTCCAGCAGGAGGTATGGTAAGGCTATGGGTTAAGGAGCGAGACAGCGAGGAGAAAATGGTAGAGGTGGCTGTAAGCAACACGGGAGCATGTATTCCTCCTGAGCATTTGCCGCATCTATTTGAGCGATTTTACCGCGCTGAATCTGTAAATGGAAGTAAAAATGGAGCTGGATTAGGATTGGCGATCGCTGCTGAAATCGTCCGTTTACATGGTGGCGCGATCGCGGTTGAAAGTATCTCTGAAGAAACTACTTTTACCGTAACTTTGCCTGTAATGGATTTGTTGACAGTTGACAGCGATCGCTGATACAGCGTTTCTCATACAGGTGCAATACATTCGTAGTAGGGGCGCACAGCCGTGCGTCCCTACAGATCTATCTCATTCAACCGAGTATAGCTATAACTACTAAATGAAAATGTATTTCTCATCATTTTCTTAATTTGTCTCTATAATTTGAGGTTATGTAGTTTGATTCATTTAATCTCTAGATGATAAGAGTGACAACAAATAGACAAAATCGATTAAATCGCCAATTGTGGAGAAAATTTTGGGCGATCGCCAAACCCTATTGGTTTTCCGAGCAGAAGTGGAAAGCGAGAGGATTGCTAATTTTGTTACTCGTATTGTCATTGGGTGTGAATGTAATTAATGTTAGTATTAGTTTTATTTTTAGAAATATCAATACAGCTTTAGCAAATTTTCCTCAAACTAGAGATACATCAACTTTTTGGCGATTTATTTTTATTTATGTTGGTTTATTGGTAATTGGCACGCCAATTGTCGTCATATTTGCTTATCTTCGAGATAAGCTAGGGCTTTATTGGCGCGAGTGGTTGACCAATCGCTTTCTCAATAAGTATCTGCAAAACCGTGCTTATTATTTGCTCAATTTCAACGAAGAAATTGATAACCCCGACCAGCGAATTTCTGAAGATATTAGGTCGTTCACCCGTACTAGTTTGACTTTCTTGCTATTAATCCTGACATCAGTTATTACCTTAATTTCTTTTACTGGTGTCTTGTTATCGATTTCTGTTTCTTTGTCATTTACCCTTTTAGCTTATGCAATTATCGGTACAATTATTACTGCTTGGATTGGACGCAGATTAATTAGGATCAACTTCGACCAACTGAAAAAAGAAGCAAATTTTCGTTACGGCTTAATTCACGTTCGCGACAATGCAGAATCGATCGCATTTTATCAAGGTGAAGCTGAAGAATCTATCGGACTGCGACAGCGTTTTCTTGCAGCAATCCGCAACTTTGACTTACTAATTAGCTGGCAGCGAAATCTTAGTTTTTTTACCGAAAGCTACAACTATTTTGTTGCCGCACTACCTTATTTAGTAGTCGCACCGATTTACTTTGCCGGAAACACGGAATTTGGTGCGTTTACCCAAGCCGCGATCGCGTTTCGCCAAATTTTTGCTGCTCTATCTATTGTCGTGAGTCAGTTTGAAAACTTGACAGCTTTTGCCGCAGGAGTCGATCGCCTCAGTAGCCTCACCGATGCTCTAGAAACTCCATCTCAACCGCAACCTGGTTCGACAACGATTGACGTGACGGAAGCTGCTAGATTAGCCATGCAGCGCGTAACGCTACAAACTCCTAACTATCAAAGAACTTTAGTTGAGGATTTGTCGCTGAGTTTGGAGCCAGGAGAAGGGTTAGTATTAGTGGGGCATAGCGGTAGTGGCAAAAGTTCAATTTTACGGGCGATCGCGGGGTTATGGAATGCGGGTACAGGTCATCTCACCCGTCCGCAGCTCAAAGAAATGCTGTTTTTACCCCAACGTCCCTACATGGTGTTAGGTTCTCTACGCAGTCAGTTACTCTATCCCCATACCGAGCGTCAGATCGACGAGCAGCAGTTGCGTCAAGTATTAGAGCAAGTCAACCTGACAGATTTACCTCAGAGGTTGGGAGGATTTGATGCTCAACTAGATTGGGCAAACGTGTTGTCTTTAGGAGAGCAACAGCGACTTGCTTTCGCGCGGCTTTTGCTGGCTCAACCTGCCTACGCGATTTTAGATGAAGCGACGAGTGCGTTGGATCTGGGGAACGAAAAACGCCTTTACCAACAACTTAAAGCAATGAGAACTACGACGGTTAGCGTCGGACACCGTGCCAGTTTGTTGCAGTACCACAAATACGTCTTGAAGTTGGAGGGAGATTCTCGCTGGCAGTTAATGTTGACAGATGAATATACAGCAGATGCAACGAGTTGAAGGATCGCTAGAACGCTAGCATCAACATACCAATTATGCTTCCCCAGAAAATAATCGCGAACAGCAGACCGTACAGAACTCCTCGCGTAGCGTATGGATAACAATCGATCTGCATCAGATCGATCGGAGTTTCTTCGGTTATGTATGCAATCGACTCAGATGAAGTTGTCTCCGGTCTAATTGTGCTTATCATCACGATTTAACTCCATTTTTTATAAAAGTCTCAGCCAATTAATCGTTCTCTCTGGGCAAACTGGGCGATCGCGCTTGCGTTGTTTGCCTCTATTTTCAGAATACAAATGGAGATTAAGAAAACAATGAGAACCAAATATTAGTCGATAAGACTTGCAAATCATCAACATCAGCAATATGTGGGCGATCGCCTAAAAATCGCGATCGCCTTTTTCGATCGCGGCGGCGATTCTCATGATTTTCTTAATTTTTCCTCGTAAGTTAAAAGTACGAACAATTTTGATTTGCTAAAAATTGCGATCGCTTTGAATAGAAAAATATGACTCAATACCTGCGAAGCCGTAAAAGTTGGATTGGCGCGATTTGTGGTGGCATATGGATAAGTCTATGGATAATACCGATAGCAGCAGCCGCACCCACAACCCCAGCTAACAAACCCAGTATTTTTAACGAACCGCCCTACAACCGCAGGCGGGATAGTATTACTAAACCTCTTTCTCAGCCGATTACACCGCCTCTACCAGAAGACCAACCAGCAAGTGCTACAGTTGTCCCCGTGGATGGGAAAGTCAATATTAAACTGACAAACCATACTAACGCAAAGATTTCCTATCAGATCGTCGGACATACCGACCAACGCACGCTTTTGGGGCGAGAAAATGTCACCCTGCAAGCTTTGCCTATACCTGTAGCTGTGACCTTCCGACGCGAGGATAAAGGACTGCTTCAGGTTCATCCCCAAATATCGTCCCAACCTGGACTGCTAGAAATTGCTTTTGATGAATCGACTGACTTCAAGACGGATAGAGTGGCGATGAGAATTGAAAAAACAGGTGATGTGTTCTTGAAGTAGCTGCATGGCTCTATCTACCAAAGCAATTCCACACCCATATCTTTAGTCATAAAAATCTATTTTCAAAGGTAACAAAAATGTCCATCAAACAACGCGATGCCAATAAGAATTTAGAGCAAACTAAATCCCATCTTCAATCCAACCATGCTATTCACCATCAAGCCAAGAAAAATTTAGTTCAGCAACCAGTGACTCGCTTCGCTTTATTCTTACTAGGAACTGCCGCTACCATTTTAGGTATCTATGCGATCGCCCGTCATTTTTCTTGGTGGCAGCTACCTTATACTTCTATAGCAGTTATCCCAACTGAAGCTGCACAAGCTAGCTTGCCCCCCAACATTAATACTAACTTTGTGACTGCTGTAGTGGATCGCGTCGGTCCAGCTGTCGTGCGAATTGATGCTGCTAAAACTGTTACCAATCGCTTACCCGATGCCTTCAACGATCCATTCTTTCGCGACTTTTTTGGCTCTCAAGTGCCGCAACCAGGTAGACGAACTATACGCGGGGCTGGTTCTGGCTTTATTATTAGTCCCAACGGGCGGATTCTCACCAATGCTCATGTCGTTGATGGTGCAGACACAGTGAAAGTGCGGCTTAAGGATGGACGCTCGTTTGAAGGAAAGGTGTTGGGAGCAGATCCAGTCACAGATGTGGCTGTAGTCCAGATTCAGGCACAGCAATTACCAACTGTGAAGTTTGGTAACTCACAGCAGCTACAACCTGGACAATGGGCGATCGCGATCGGCAACCCCCTCGGTCTTGACAATACAGTTACCACGGGGATCGTCAGCGCCACAGGTCGCTCCAGTAGCGATGTTGGTATTCCCGATAAACGGGTTAACTTTATTCAAACCGATGCCGCAATTAACCCTGGTAACTCTGGGGGACCGCTGTTGAATCAGCAGGGTGAAGTAATTGGGATGAATACTGCCATCATTGGCGGCGCTCAAGGACTAGGCTTTGCTATCCCTATTCATACTGCTCAGCGCATCGCCGACCAGCTAGTAGCGCGCGGTAGGGTAGAACATGCTTTTCTAGGCATTCAAATGCTGACGTTAACCCCAGAAGTCAAACAACAGATCGCTAGCGACCCCAACAGCTGGCTCAATGTAGATGAAGATCGAGGTGTCTTAGTCGTCAGAGTTGTACCCGATTCTCCTGCTGCAAAAGCTGGGTTACGAGTGGGCGATGTCATTCACAAGCTTAACGGTCAATCGGTCACGGAAGCTGACGCGATCCGACAGGCAGTAGAAAATAGCGCCATTGGTAAGGATATACGCCTAGAATTGCGTCGTCAGGGACGAACTCTCAACTTAGCTGTGCGTCCTGGTGCTTTTCCGACAGCTCAGGTAGAGTAATCTTGAAGCAGTATTGCGATCGCTCAAACAACAAAAACTCTTTCAGCATCCCTGCTAAAAGAGTTTTCGTCATAAGAAGATTGCCAAAAGAGTATTGGCTAAACTGTAACCATACCACCTGCGGCTTGAAACCTAGCCCGAGCGCGTTTAAACGCTTGAGTGGCTTGGATCTGTTCTTGACGAGCAGCGCCTTGAACTTGGTTGAGCTTAGTTTGGGCTTCGTTGTATGCAGCGCGGGCGGCTTCCATATCGATTTTGTCGCCACGTTCTGCACCGTTGACAAGAATTGTCACCTCATCGCTCTCGACTTCGGCAAATCCACCCATAAGGGCGATCGCCACCCAACTTTGCCCTTTGTCAGGACGGACGCGCATCACGGCAGTATCGAGGGCAGTTAATAAGGGAGCATGTCCGCTGAGAATACCTAGTTGTCCAGTGGTACTGGGTAAAATCACTTCTTCAGCCGGAGCATCCCAAACAGTCTTGTCTGGGGAAATTACACGAACTGTCAATGTCATATTTGCTGATTGGTAATTGGTAATTGGTAGTTGGTAGTTGGCAATGGGTAATTAGTCGTCTATTATCAGCTATTAGTCAATTTTGACTTTTGACTTTTAACTTTTCACTTTGGAATTACCGATTACCCATTACCGATTACCCATTACCCTTTCATTTTTTCCGCTTTGGCAACTGCTTCTTCAATGCTGCCCACCATATAGAAAGCCTGTTCTGGAAGGCTGTCTAATTCTCCAGACAGAATTGACTTGAAGCCTTTAATTGTTTCTTCTAGCTTCACGTACTTACCAGGAGAACCAGTGAAGACTTCAGCTACAAAGAACGGCTGGGAGAGGAAGCGCTCGATCTTCCGCGCCCGTGCGACTGTCAATCTGTCTTCTTCCGACAATTCATCTAACCCAAGAATGGCGATGATGTCTTGCAGTTCTTTGTAACGCTGGAGGGTAGCTTGAACGGCGCGAGCTGTACCGTAGTGATCGTCACCGACGATATTGGGTTGCAACATGGTAGAAGTTGAACCCAGTGGGTCTACAGCTGGATAAATGCCCTTAGCTGCCAAACCACGAGACAATACAGTAGTACCGTCTAGGTGAGCGAATGTAGTTGCTGGTGCGGGGTCGGTCAAGTCGTCCGCTGGAACGTAAACGGCTTGAATGGAGGTAATAGAACCTTCTGTAGTCGAAGTGATCCGCTCTTGCAGTTCGCCTACGTCCGTACCCAGAGTGGGTTGGTATCCTACTGCTGAAGGCATCCGTCCTAGTAGTGCGGATACTTCCGAACCTGCTTGGACGAAACGGAAGATGTTGTCGATAAATAGCAATACGTCTTGCTTGTTGACATCGCGGAAATATTCAGCCATTGTCAACGCTGATAGTCCCACCCGCATTCTGGCTCCAGGTGGTTCGTTCATCTGACCGTAGACCAGAGCGATTTTCGACTCGTTGAGGTCATCTTTATTGATTACCCCAGATTCGATCATTTCGTTGTAAAGGTCGTTTCCTTCACGGGTACGTTCGCCCACGCCACCGAATACCGACACACCACCGTGTTGAGTTGCAATGTTATTGATCAACTCCATCATGATTACGGTTTTGCCGACGCCAGCACCACCGAACAGACCGATCTTGCCACCACGTCGATAGGGTGTGAGTAGGTCAACCACTTTGATCCCCGTTTCAAACACGGAAGGTTTGGTTTCCAAATCTACGAGTTTGGGCGCTTCGCGGTGGATGGGGAATTTTTCTTCTGTGTTAACAGGTCCTCTGTTATCTACGGGTTCGCCCAAGACGTTGAAAATTCGACCCAAGGTAGCCTTACCTACTGGTACGGAAATGGGAGCGCCTGTATCAACCGCTTCCATCCCGCGAACTAGACCATCGGTGGAACTCATGGAAACTGTACGCACCTGTTGATCGCCCATAAGTTGCTGCACTTCACAGGTGACAGAAACTTCTTGTCCAGCTTCATTGGTGCTTTTGATAGTCAGAGCGTTGTAGATCGCTGGCAGTTTGCCTTCTGGGAATTTTAC
The DNA here is from genome assembly GCF_051657925.1 of Chroococcidiopsis sp. Lineage (NCBI taxonomy): Bacteria > Bacillati > Cyanobacteriota > Cyanophyceae > Chroococcidiopsidales > Chroococcidiopsidaceae > Chroococcidiopsis > Chroococcidiopsis sp. The sequence goes on along the minus strand of NZ_JBOFLP010000113.1, from coordinate 29,231 downwards.
GTCTACAACAGGACCAATGATTTGTGTAATGTATCCAATACCTGTTTTTTCTGCGGTGGTGACCATTCTCTCGCCTAAGTTCGATTTCAGCTATGTTTTAGATCCGGTCGGACAGTTTATCTACAAACTTGCCATCATTCAGACGGATGCGAGTTTGCCATCTTTACAGACAGACATAAACTTGCCATCTTCCAGAGTACCACCGATCAGTTATCAGTTATCAGTTATCAGTTATCAGTTATCAGGGAGTCGGGAGTCGGGGGTCGTAGGGGCGGGTTTAGCAAGCAGATTCATGGCTTCCGTCAATAAATTGTGACTCAAAACCCGCCCGTACAGGGGAGTCGGGGAAGAGAGCTTCAGGGGCTGAGGGGCAGAGGAGCAAGAACTATCAACCGTCAACTACCAATTACCAATTACCAACTACCAATTACCAGCTACCACTTTTCATTCGTCTGCTTTCACTCGCCGAATTGGTAAATTAGCAATCAGAGCTGTCGATCGCTGGTTGTTTTCTAAAGAAAACTCCATCCCTTCTACATCCAGTTCGACGTACCGACCAACCACCTCTAATATTTCCCGCCGCATTTTCTCGATTGTTTGCGGACTCAAATCGCTGCGATCGTGGGAAATTACTAATTGCAGCCGTTGCTTGACTTGAGAACGACTGTTGTTATCGTTCGGATTATTAGAAAAAATTTTATCTAAAAGATCGCTAAACATGGCATCTGGATGCAGGTTGCAGGTTGTTAAATCGGGGCTTAAATTAGTTTCGTCCACAGCAATTTGCGCAGACGAGAAAGAAAACCCTCATGCACGGGATGGAGATCGAGAAATTCGATTTTTTCGCCTTCTAATCGGCGGGCAATATTATCAAATGCCTTACCAGCTAGGGTAGGGTCTTCAGCTAAAACCAGGGGTTCGCCTCTATTAGTTGAAACGATCACGCGCTCGTCTTCTGGGACTACGCCTAATAGGGGAATGCCCAAAAGTTCCTGCACGTCCTGCACTGACATCATATCATTCATTTGCACCATCGCGGGGCGCAGACGGTTGACAATTAACTGAATTTGCTTGACTCCGTTAGCCTCTAATAGACCGACTACGCGATCGGCATCGCGGACTGCGGCAATTTCTGGTGTAGTGACAATAATTGCTTCTTGCGCTGCCACGATCGCATTTTTGAAGCCCGTTTCAATTCCGGCTGGGCTGTCTATAACAATATATTCGTAGTTTTTGGTTAAAGTCCCCACCAGTTGTTTCATCTGTTCTGGGGTAACTGCCTCTTTAGTGCGATTTTGGGCAGCTGGTAGCAGGACTAGTTTTGGTTCGCGTTTATCTTTAACCAGGGCTTGTTCTAGACGACATTCTCCAGTTACAACTTCAACGGCAGTGTAGACTATCCTGTTTTCTAGACCTAGTAGTAGGTCTAAATTACGCAGCCCGAAATCCGCATCGACTAGGACAACCGTGCGCCCCATGCGGGCTAGTGCCATGCCAATGTTGGCTGTGAAGGTAGTCTTACCCACCCCTCCTTTTCCAGATGTTGTGACGATGATGCGAGTCATGGCTTAGATATAAACTGGGACTTAGAAAAATCAGCGGCTTTTGTGATGCGAATGCCTTCGGGTGTGACGTAGGCAACTTCAGGATAAAATCGATCTGGGATAGTTGTTGGCGCTCTAGCTACAGAATCGGCAATTCGTAACTGCGTGGGTTCCATTTGCAGGGCAACAATTAGGCATTTAGAATTACCGCTTGCTCCTGCGTGGGCAACTCCCCGCAATCGCCCCCAGACTAGAATGTCTCCATCGGCAATGACGTTTCCACCTGGGTTAAGATCGCCCAAGATTACGACCGTACCAGGGTGGCGAATTTCCGTCCCCGATCGCACGGTCATTTGTAAGTACAACGGTTCTGCTAAAGGCGCGGGCGATGCTGCGGGGAGTTGATTGATTGCCGATACTGGCGGGGCTTGTTGTTCGACGCAATAACCTGCGGTGGCGGCGGCTACAGCAGTTTGACGGCGCGTCGTACAGACTCGTCGCAGTTGCAATTGGACTTCCCACAAGGCATCAGCGATCGTCTTCAGTTGTCTGCCATCCAGCAACCGATCCGCTGCCATGAGATCGACAGTCGTATTTGGTTGCCAGAAGCGATCGCCTCCCTGCAACCGTTGTTTTAACTGTAGCCAAAGATCCGACCAGTTGAGCGCCGAGGATTCTCCTTCTGCTGGCAGCGTTAACACCAGCCGTCCTTCCTCGCTTTTGAGGCGAACTTGTAAACTAGCGATCGCCTCTGGGGAAGGCGGAGTAATAGTTGGAACTAGTTCTGAATGGGCAGAATCAGATGTCATGTATTATCAGGTCAGCAGAGGCACGCGAACCGACTCACTAAATATCCATAACATATTAAATGAGTTGAGGCAGAAAACTTTCTGAGGAAGTTAATAATTGTCATTTGTCATTTGTGAGGAGACAGGAGTCAGGAGTCAGGAGTCAGAATAAACTGGGCACTGCTCCCTGCTCCCTGCTCCCTGCTCCCTTCCCCCTAGGGAGGAAGACACCGATCGCGGCAAGGGCTACAGTAACAGCAAAATTGCTGGTAATAGCCAGAAAATGGAGGCGCTGCTGTGCGGATCGGGCAATGGATTGGTTTTCTCGCCCTGATTATCTCTCTCTACGTTCTGTGGCAACTGCGACAAGTTGTTTTACTCATATTCGCTGCTGTTGTCTTGGCAACGGTTCTCAATCGATTAGTGCGGTTTCTTCAGCGTTCCCGCATTCCGCGAGGGATTGCCATAGCAATTACAGTTATTGCCTTACTGGCGATCGTGGCTGGTATTTTCGCGATCGTCGTGCCACGTATCGTAGAGCAATTGCAACAGTTGGTAAAGCTCCTGCCAGAAATATCGGCTCGGGTGCTTGGCTGGTACAACTGGGTACGCAGCTTAATTCCCGGACGAGTTTTAGAAGCCGCCCCACCCTTAAGCAATCTGACTCAACAACTCCAGTCTTTTGTAGGGGGAATATTAGGTAACTTTGTCACCGTGTTGAATAACTCTTTGGCAGCGGTGGTGAATTTCCTGCTATTTTTTGTCCTCACGATTATGCTGCTACTCAATCCCGTCCCCTATCGCCGCACGTTGACTCTTGCTTTTCCTGCTTTCTATCGTCGTCGAGTGGACGAAATTCTTTCAGAATGCGAAGACTCTTTAGTCGGTTGGATTAAAGGAACTCTCTTCGCAATGGTAGGGATTGGAGTCGTCTCTTTTATTGGATTATCTCTTTTGGGAGTTCCATTACCTTTAGTTAATGCTTTGATAGCAGGCTTATTAGAATTTATTCCTAACGTGGGACCTACTTTAAGCGTCATTCCTCCAGTTTTGCTGGCGCTTTTAGACGCTCCTTGGAAAGCCGGGGCGGTTATTATTTTATATTTAGCGATTCAGCAGTTTGAAAGTTTGGTACTCGTACCAATAATTATGCAACGGGAAGTCTCTTTGTTACCCGTATTTACTATTCTTGCTGTCGTTGTCTTTGCAAGTTTGTTCGGTTTTTTAGGCTTATTTCTTGCTATTCCATTATTAATCGTGACTCAAATTTGGTTAAAAGAAGTTTTGGTTAAAGATATTCTCAACCGATGGCAAGGAGAAAAAGAAAGTAAGGAAGACAAAGAAACAAGAGGACAAGTTGAAGTATGAATGCTAAAACTTTAAACCATTTTGTTAACTGTCGTATCCAATTGAAAGATTGCAGCATTTTTTATCAGCAAAGTGTTCGGCATTCTTCAACTCCCATTCTGTTTTTACATGGTTGGGGAATCTCATCTGAGCCTTACCAAGAAGTTTTGGAACTCATAGCAGAACAACACGCTGTCATCGCTCCCGATTTACCTAGTTTTGCTCGTTCCTCCTACCATAATCTAATTTCTGACTACCACAGCTATGCAAAATTCATAGTTTCATTCTTAGAAGCTCTAAATCTTCCACAAGTGCATCTGGTGGGACACTCGTTAGGTGGAGGAATCGCCATTACTTTAGCTACTCTCATTCCAGAGCGGGTAAAAAGTCTAGTTTTATTAGATAGCACGGGAATTCCATCTGTATCTATTCCAGAAATAGTACCGCGTAGAGCAATTGAGATGACCGCTCAAATTTCTATTCCCAAACTAAAGTTACAATTTTTTGATATTCCTAAAGTCTTTACTCATAATCTCTTATTTAATACTGGAAATATTATTTATGCCTTATTCATTTCATTATATCAAGACTCAACACATTTATTGCCTAGCATTAAAGCCCCTTGCTTAATATTATGGTCGGAGAAAGATCTAACTACACCGTTATCAGTAGCACGAGAAATGGCTAATCTCATTCCAAATTCCACATTAACTATTGTTAAAGAGGGTTATCACGAATGGATGCTTTGGCATCCCGAAAAACTTGCATCGATCGCACTTGATTTTATCAAGCAAGTTGAGTTAGATTGAGGCGATCGCCTGTTAGTTGAATGACAAATGACAAACGACTCATGACAAATGACAAACGACAGCCATAACGCTAAGTATTACAAATTACTGAGAGCTGGCAGAGTTAGGGTTAAAATTGTAAGTATCAAGAGACAGAGAACCATCTCTTATCTAGGCTGCAAGGAGCGAGTCTTATGGCAGGTACAAATCCTTCTGATGCAGTCAACCCTTCATCAAAGCCATCAGTTGAAAATGAAGAGTTGTTATTAGCAGATCTCATTGGTACGGACAATATCGACATAGTTTTCGAGGAATTGAGCGATCGCGACGCTGAAATCGGTACGATTCTGAAACGGTTGAAAAATCCGACGCTCTATGCTGAAGATGTGACAGGCGGCGATCTTGACGATGATTGGTATCAAGCCGAGGTTGTCGGCGAAGAAGCAGTTGGGGGAGACAATCCCACCCCCGATCAAAGCGTGACTGAGAATCTGTTGCATTCAATGGGGATTACCTCAATAGACGGACAGCCAGTAGAAACTTGGAAAAATTTGCAGCAACGCGATCTCGAACGCTGGGAACTCAACCCTGAATCGTCAGAAGATTATCGGGAACACGGAGAATAATTTGAATCAAATCGTCAGCGATCGCACTATGATGCGTCTATCTCAAGGACAACTCAACTTGCTAGAACGTTGCCCGCGTCAATTTCAACATACCTATTTAGATCTATTCGGTTCGCCTACGACATCGGAACAACAAGAAAGACAAGCTTGGGGAAGTCGATTTCACTTGCTGATGCAACAGCGAGAATTGGGCTTGCCAATTGAATCTTTAGTGCAGGAAGACATACAGTTACAACACTGGATAAATGCCTTTGCGACTGCTGCACCAGAAATTTTAAATCTAGATGCAAATCGTCAGATTTTTCGCGAAAGCGAACATTACCGCACGCTGCAAGTGCAAGATTATTTATTATCGGTTATTTACGATTTATTAATCGCAGACGATCGCCAAGCCCAAATTTTCGACTGGAAGACAAACCCCAAATTACCAAAAAAAGCTCAGCTCGAAAAGAATTGGCAGACAAGGCTATATTTATATGTCTTAGCCGAAACCAGCGATTACCTGCCAGAACAGATTTCGATGACTTATTGGTATGTCCCATCTTCTCTAGAAGTAGCGCAGCCAAAATCGTTACAACAAATTAAATTTACCTACAGTCAAGCCAAACACGAAAAAACAGCTAAAGAATTACAGCAGTTATTACATAGATTTACCTATTGGTTGAAATGCTACGAACTAGGCGAACCATTTCCGCAAATCCCAGAAGGAAATAACAACTGCGAATATTGTCAATTTGCCACTCGTTGCCAGCGCGATCGCGACGATTCAGCAGCTAGCCGTCAAAATTGGTTGCCCGATCTAGCAGATATTCCAGAAGTTTCTCTTGGTTGAGATTTAACGCCATCTATTACAACTAGCCGATGCACGAATACGTCAAAGATAGAATCTTTAACAAATTATCTCAGCGGTCGTTCGCTCTTACCCGATTTGCCTTATGATGTCAAAGCTACTGCATTTCAACTGCAAGTTTGGCAGGCGCTACAAACCATTCCCATTGGTACGACCGTAACATACAGCGATATTACCCGCAGTATCGGGTAGCCAACTGCCATCCGCGCCGTTGTCCGTGCCTGTGCGACTAACTCAATTGCCCTCCTAAACTACCTGTCATTCGGGTAGTTCCTACAGGTAGTTTAGAGGCGATCGCTGGGAAATTACCTGCAAGCAAGCACTACTGGAGTTAGAGCAAAGGTATTCAAAGCAACAGTATACGGAACCTCAAAAATGAATTTCCACGGCAATGCAGGAAGCGCCATGATGCAAGACACGATTTATAAAACCTTACAGGCAAGTAGGGTACAATTTATTCGCATTCTCTGGTGCGATAATGCCAATATCATTCGTGGCAAAGCAATACACATCGGCGCGTTATCTCAGCTAGTGGATTATGGAGTCGGCATCAGTGCGGCACAGCAAGCAATTCCCGTGATGCACGACGCGGTAGTGGCGGAAACGGGGTTGAGTCCTGTAGGTGAAATTCGCTTAATCCCAGATTGGAATACCTTGAGCGTACTGCCTTATTCTACAGGTCACGCTCGCGCGATTGGCGATATGATGCAAGATGGCAGTCCTTGGGCTTACTGTCCGCGAGACTTTTTGAAACGAGCGATCGCGGCGGCGCAGGAAGCAGGAATAGAGGTGATGGCAGCGTTTGAAAATGAATTTTATCTACTTCATCCATCTGAGAATGGATTGGGAGTAGAACCAGGCGATCGCACGGTCTTTGCTTCTACTTTCGCGATGGATGCTAATTTAGCAGTTATTAACGAAATTGCTGAAGCCCTCCTCGCCCAAAATATCCCTGTAGAACAGTATCATCCTGAATCTGGTGGCGGACAACATGAAATTTCGGTGCGTTACACCCGCGCTTTGTCAGCAGCAGATTACCAAATTGCTTTTCGGGAAACCGTGCGTGCAGTAGCATTGCGCCACAAACTCAAAGCCTCGTTTCTACCAAAAATCTTTGCCGAACAAGCGGGTAGTGGTTGTCACCTGCACCTGAGTCTCTGGCAAGATGGTAAAAATCTCATTTCCGACACTGGGAACGCGCCTGGAATCTCAAAAATTGCCCGTGCTTTTATTGCTGGCATTTTGGAGCATTTACCCGCCTTGATGGCACTGACTACCCCTAGTATCAACTCCTATCGTCGCATTCGCCCTCACTCTTGGAGTGGGGCTTTTCGCGCTTGGGGATACGACAACCGCGAAGCCGCGATTCGAGTCCCCAGCAATCCGGCAAGTCCCAGTCCGACGCAGATAGAAATCAAAACTGTTGATGCTTCTGCCAATCCCTACATTGCTCTAGGCGCAGTCATCACCGCTGGATTGGACGGCGTGCGTCGTCAACTCGAATCAGGAGAGGCGATCGCAGTTGACCCAGGATCTATGTCACAATCGGAACGAGAAGCGAAGGGAATTGATGCCCTACCAACAAATTTAGGTGAGGCGATCGCGCATCTCCAAACCGATAAAGTTCTCCTCGATGCTTTAGGCAAAGAACTCGCTCAAGCATACATTGCCGTCCGTCTAGCCGAGTGGGAAGCCATGAAAGATTGGACGTTGAAAGAAGAAGTAAAGTTGTTATTGGAAAGATATTAATTTAAAAGTCAAAAGTTGAAAGTTAAAAGTCAAAATTCATGTCTTTGTAGCGGCGGGTTCACCACAAAGATTTGCCGAAGTCTCAATCGTGTATTTGTAGGGGTGGTTTTATGTAAAAGTAGAGTGGGCAATGCTCACTTTACTAACTTTGAAATATGCTTTTATCAATATTAGAAAAGACTTCAGGCTGAAAATCTTTGGGAATATCTTCTGTAGCAATTTGATTTGAGCTAAGAATTGATAGAGCTTCCCGCATCAACTCGTTTTGCTCTTGATTAAGCAGGGCTAACTTAGCAGAAATTTCTAATAGTCGCTGGTGTTGCTTGGTATAATTTATGTGCACGTTTGATGCCGCTATGACGTGCGTTTGATGCATGTTTCTTCGAGTAGGTTTTAGGCTAAATCGAGCGAATAATTTATGCAGCGATCGCCAGCTCATTTGAATTAAAAAATACCCTAATTTCAGTGGCATTTGTAATACTGACAAACAGAACTTTTCAAATAAGCGTCCGATGGATTTAATGAAACTCCAGGCAATCGCGAGGAGAAATAACAGTATAATTACACTTATAATAGGGCGATCTATTGCCCAATTCAGAACTTGTAGCGATCGCTCTACGGTTGGATGCGCTTCTAACCAACTCTGAAACAATGTCACCTGCGTGGAGGCAATCGGTGCGATCGCCTTATCTGCTAAACTACCAGCAGCATCTTGAGTTGTAGTAGTTATCCGCGCGATCGTATGGCTAAAAGTATCGCCAGCCGCAGCTACCCAATCTTTTGTCCGCTCCAGAATTGAAGTACCATTTTCTGCTTGAGATATCATCCTCAACCAACTCCTGCGATCGTGCTACCTCAAGCCTATCTCTGCCAAGTCATTTTGAGCAGATGGCATAAATTTGTAGAGAGTAACTATGCAACTACGCTACAGATGAATACCAATAATCTCATTATAGTTATACCGATTCTTCATGACTACTTCGTGTGAAGATCCCCCCTAGCCCCCCTTATTAAGGGGGGCTAGGGGGGATCGGAATCTATGCAAAATAGTTAGAGCAGATCGTTATGGTAGACTCAATCCTAAGACCCAATTTGTAGAACGATATATAACTCTTTTAGCTTCAGGTTTCCAGCGGAATAGTTGTTTTAATATAAACGTTTCGGAGAGGAATCTAATGCAAGATAAATTAACAAGCGTAGCCAAGAATTGCGATCTAACAGGCAGTTCTTTAAATCGCGAGGTTGTTGAAACTCTGAAAGAGTTTCTAGCTGATGGTGAGAAACGGGTACAGGTAGCAGGTATTATTGGTTCCAATGCAGCTGAGATTGTCAAAACAGCAGTCAGTTTATTATTCCAAGAATACCCAGAGCTAGTTAGTCCAGGTGGCAATGCTTACACAACACGCCGCTACAATATGTACGTGCGAGATATGAACTACTTCTTGCGATATTGTAGCTATGCGATCGTGGCTGGAGATGCTAGCGTCTTAGACGAACGATTGCTGGCTGGTTTGCGAGATACTTTCAACTCTCTAAGAATCCCTTTAGGTCCCACTGCTCGAAGTATCCAGCTGATGAAAAATATAGTCAAAGAAAAGCTAGTGACGGCTGGAATGACTAACGCTACGTTTGTCGATGAACCATTCGATTACGTCGTGCGTGAGATTAGCGAAACGGAGATTTAGCAAAGTGTGGTGGGCAGGCAATGCCCACCCTACTGAATTTGTTGGAAAAATAACAATCCGGCTTGAAATAGTCCCACGATAAAACCGAGAACACCACCTAAGTTAACAATTGCCTGTAACTCATTTTTGACAATTCCTTCGATCGCAGCTTCTAATTCGGCGGGAGAGGTAGATTTGACGCGATCGATAATCACCTGGTCGATCGATAGAATTGGAATTGCCTGTGCCACCAAATTTTCTAAATCTTGCTCTAAATAACGCTCCAAAATTGAGGATAACTCTTGACCGATCGCGGTTAGAGAAGAACTGAAAGCAGGAGAGTTACGCAAACGATTGAGCAGCACGCTAGCGGTATTTTCCCAATCAATCGAATCGCTAAATCCTTGAATAAACTCTGGACCGTGAGTTTGAGAATAGCCGATCGCGGTTTCCCGAATTGTATTGCGTAATTGCTTTACAGTAGAAACAGGTAAATTTTGCAACGATAAACTTTTCAGCCAAACTTTAAGGCGCTCGCGGACTTGAAGCTCTTGAAGTAACTCCTTAATCCGCGCATTCGTCATTTCTCTTTCGTCCAAACAAAACGTTCGCAGGCGCGCCAAAGTGTTACGCAAACCAAATAAATTAGCAACTACCCAATACGTACCGCTAGTTTTTTCACGAAAACTCTCATCAATAATTTGAATTGTGCGATCGGTTAAAAGATCGATGACTAACTGGCGAATTGCGTCTGGTGGAAGAACGACTTGCAGCAACCAATCAGCTAACCTCCCCGCTTGCTCGTCGCTGAGTTGAAACTCAAGTAAGACTTGGTCAAAAATTTGATTGAGTTGAGTGCCTAAAAACTCTTCTCGTCGCAACAACACCTTAAACAAACGCGGTAAAGATTCCCCAACCAAATCGCGTAAAATTCCCGCCAGAATTTTGGTTGCTCTTTGATCTCTATCAGTACGAACTTGTTCGATCGCCAGTCTTAACAGCCATTCTATCCCTCCTCGCACTCGCTCCGGTTGCAGCAATCGTCGCGTCAACTTCTGCAATTCCTCTGGTGTCAGTAGAGAACCCATGATCGTGTCCGACACCCGCTTTGCCAAGCGTTCTTGGTTGCGAGGAATTAAGCCAGGAGTAAAAGGTAATTGTCTTCCGGCAAAATAACGCGCTCGGTAGGGACGAAACAGCATTTTAATGGCTAAATCGTTCGTGAAATAGCCAATAATTGCTCCCGCGATCGGCGGACTAACATAAACCCAGAAATGAGACCAATCCATACAAGCAGGGGAGGGAAGTTAGGGAGTGGGAAATGGGGAGTTGTAGGGGCGGGTTTAGCAAGTAGATAGCAACTGAGGCAATGAATTCTCGGTCAAAACCCGCCCGTACAGGAGTCGGGAAAGAGTGTAGTGCGTATTTTAATTCCGAATTCAGAATTCCGAATTCCGAATTCTGAATTCTTAACTCAATCCCTTAGTTAAGACCAATATCCCCATCATACCGTTGGCAATTGGGTAGTGAGTGGCTGTTGCAAACCCTACTTCTCGCGAGAGTTGAACTTGTGCTTTACCTGAAGGAAATCGATCTAAACTGGGGCTGATATAAGCGTATTCTTCCGTGAGATCGAAGTGACGCGCGGCGGGAACGACGAGATTATCTAAGTACCATTGTTGAAAAGCTCTAAATTGAGAATTTTCCGGGCGATGAAAGTCTAAAATTGCCGCTTTAGCACCAGGTTTGAGAACTCGATGCAGTTCTTTTAAGCAACAAGGAATATCGATAACGTTACGCAGTCCATAGCCCATCGTTGCAGCATCAAAATAATCATCGGCAAAAGGTAAATTCAGTACATCTGCTTCTACCCAAGAAATCGGGGGTTGGGGATACTGGCTTTGGCTGCGTTGTTGGGCGATCGCCAGCAGTTGCGATGAAAAATCTACCCCGTATACCCGTCCGTTAGCTCCTACTTGACGGGCAAGGCGCAGCGCTAAATCGCCACTACCACAACATAGATCGACACAGGTATCCCCCAAGCTCGCTTGGCTCCACTTAACTGTCATTTGCTTCCAAATGCGGTGCTGACCTAAACTCAGCAAGTCATTTAAGCGATCGTAAACTGGGGCAATGCGATCGAATATTTGTTGAACTTCCATATGAGGGGTGAGGAGTGAGGAGTGAGGAGTAAGGGGATAAAATTCAAAATTCAAAATTGGGACAAGGAGACAAGGAGGACAAGAGGGAGTAAAAGCTAGTTACTATCCTCTAAATTAGGATAAGGCTGGTTCTAACTGAGCAAACATTGACACTGCAAGAAATTTTAAATACGTCAATCTAATAAAACTCTTACATATATAATCAAACAACGGATAATAAACGTTTTGTTCCCTCGCTCCTCACTCCTCGCTCCTCACTCCTCATCATGACTGAATCGCCCTCCAATCAACTCGACATCGAAGCCACGCTGACATCCCTGCGGCAAAAACAAGGTAGTTGGGTGGAATGGGGTCAGGCGATCGCCCAGTTGCAAAAAGCAGGGCAAACACCACAGCAGATCTTTGAAGCGACGGGATTTGAACCAGTGCAACAAAATCAGGTGATTGTAGGCGCGCAGGTTTATGCTTCTTTAGAAAAAACAAATGCTTCTGAGGCAGTGCGATCGCGCTTTACTCAAAAAGGCAGCGATATTTTGTACGAACTGCGGTTGCTCAATAATGCAGAACGAGTAGCAGCAGCAGAATTTATCTTGGCTCACAACTTGGATGCGGATATGGCTAAGGAAGTGGCGCGAGATATGAAAGAATTTTCTCGCCTGCGTAGCTTACCCGAAGGATTTGCTAATCATGCGGGGGATGCAATTGCTTATCAGTGTTGGCGACTGGCACGACAAAAATCAGATTTACAAGAGCGATCGCGATTAATTGCTAAGGGGCTAAGATTTGCAGATTCGGATACGGCAAGACAAAAAATCGAACAGTTGCTTGTCGATTTTACTGTCGTTCCCAAGCGTCCGGCTCCAACTATACCTTTTTATCGTCCAGATTCCGAAGATCATTTACCGAGATTAATTCCAGTTGTTGGGGAAATGCCGTTAAAATCGGCTGAAGTTCAAGCTGTACCCATCGTAGAAGCAGTAGAGCCGTTTCAGATTGTCAAGTTTGCTGGGGAACAGGCTTGGGTTGCCTTACCAGGTTGGCAAACAGTCCGCAGTGCTGAAGATCCGATCGCAATTTTGTGTCAAAGCGATCGCCTCCCCAATCAATCAGCTACAGCATCGGAACCAGTTCTAATCATTGCCGACCGTCACGCTAGAGAATGGGATGTCAATAGTTATTTTGTCTATGATGCCTCTGGAGAAGTTGACTTTGGTTGGTTTGAAACTCAACCAGATGTCAAGTTACTGGGGAAAATTGTCGTTGTCGTGCGTCCCAAGCACATTATTGATGAAGAGTTAACCAAAGATTCTTGGCAGATTGACGAGTAAAGAGTTACGCGCTTGAAGTTGCAGATCTCGATCCACCCTAGCCCCCCTTAAAAAGGGGGGAATTTAAAGCCCCCTTTTTAAGGCGGAAAGGGAAGGAATTTAAAGCCCCCTTTTTAAGGGGGTTGGGGGATCGAGGCTGACGGTGTGTCGTTACCGCTTTTTAATGGGGGCGTAATACTCAGGATTAGAAATTAGCGTAGTTGGCGATCGCCTTTTGCATTCTTTCCAACACCGCAGGGACAGAGATCGTGCCGAGATCTGCCGATGGTTTACCAGCAGTACGAACGCGGAGACTCAGGCTATCGGACTCCACTTCTTTCGCCCCTACAACTGCCATGACGGGAATTTTTGCCTTTTCAGCATTGCGGATCATTTTCGGCAAGCGATCGCCACTGGTATCGACTTCTACGCGCATGTTGAGCGATCGCATCTTGTCTGCGACTTCTTTAGCAAACATCAATTGGGCATCGCTGACGGGCATTAATCGAGCTTGGATGGGTGCTAGCCACAAGGGAAAGTCTCCCGCATACTCTTCAATTAAAATCCCAATTAACCGTTCTAACGAGCCAAATGGAGCGCGGTGAATCATCACTGGGCGCTGGCGCGTGCCATCCTCTGCAACATATTCCAGGTCAAAGCGTTCGGGTAAGTTGTAATCAACCTGTACCGTACCTAACTGCCATTCTCGTTCCAAAGCATCTTGGAAAATAAAATCGAGTTTGGGACCGTAGAATGCTGCTTCCCCAATTCCTTCAAAGTGATTCATTTCTAGCTTTTCGACAGCGCGACGAATTGCGCCTTCAGCTTTTGACCACGCCTCGTCAGAACCAATGTACTTATCCGAAGCCGGATCGCGGAAACTCAGTCTTGCTTTGAAATTTTTCAGTTGCAATTTGTTAAATACCGACAGAATCAAATCCACCACATTGAGAAATTCGCTGTCGAGTTGTTCTGGAGTCACGAATAGGTGAGAATCATCTACCGTAAAACCACGTACCCGCGTCAAACCTCCTAATTCGCCCGATTGTTCGTAACGGTATACAGTCCCAAACTCTGCCAACCGCATCGGTAATTCGCGATAAGAACGTAATTCGCTCTTGTAAATTTGGATGTGAAACGGGCAGTTCATCGGCTTGAGAACGAAACCCAATTCGTGGGCTGCTGCTTCCTCATTCTCTGCCATCAATGGAAACATATCCTCTTTATATTTCTGCCAGTGACCGGAAGTTTTAAATAAATCGACTCTGGCAATGTGAGGCGATACGACAGGAAGATAGCCGCGTTTGAGCTGTTCTTGTTTGAGAAAGTCTTCTAAAAGACTGCGTAACAGCGTCCCTTTGGGAGTCCACAGGGGTAAACCCGGTCCCACCTCATCGCTAAAGATAAATAGTCCTAGTTCCTTACCTAAGCGGCGATGGTCGCGTCTGAGGGCTTCTTCCTTACGACGCTTGTACTCAGCTAATTGCTGTTCTGATTCCCAAGCCGTGCCGTAAATTCGTTGTAGCTGCGCCTTGGTTTCATCACCGCGCCAGTATGCCCCAGCAACGCTTTCTAACTCAATTGCTTTGGGTTGCAACTCTGCCGTGTTGTTAAGATGGGGTCCAGCACACAAGTCCCACCATTCATCCCCCAAATGGTAGATTGTAATTGGTTCCTGCTTAATATCTGCCAGGATTTCTAGTTTATACGGCTCTTTAATTGCCTTAATCCTCTGTTCGGCTTCCTCGCGGCTGACTTCTTCCCTAATGACAGGCAATTTACGATTGATAATCTTCACCATCTCTTTCTGGATGGCTTTGAGATCTTTTTCTGTAAACGGTTCGGGATTGTCAAAATCGTAGTAAAATCCATTCTCAATCCAGGGTCCAATAGTCACCTGTGCTTTAGGAAATAACTTTTGCACCGCCATCGCCATGACATGAGAGCTAGTGTGGCGAATCTTCTGCAATATCTCTGATTCACTGGTGCGAGGGAGATAAATTTTTTCCTGCGGTGCTTGTTCCTGCTGTTCCGGTTGACAATGGGATTCTGAACTAGACATTTTACTTACAAAACTATGTTGATGAGACTGTAAACCAATACTGTTTGCCTTCTATTGTAAGGAGTCGAGAGTCGGGAGTGGTAATTAGTAATTGGTAGTTGGTAGTTGGTAGTTGACAGTTGACAGTTGCTCTTCCTCCCTCAGCTCCCTGCTCCCTGCTCCCTGCTCCCTGCTCCCTGCTCCCTGCTCCCTGCTCCCAGTTACTTCTAATGACAGAATGTAAAGAATCTTGAACTAAGTTAATATTAATGGTAGGTTAGTAATCTGCTTTTCATTCATGCTTAATCAAAACTTGCCAGAACCTGAGTTGCTAAAAACTTTACTCCAACCGCTACTTGAAGATTTTAAGTATTGGTTCGGGCGATCGCAAACGTTTTTGGAAAATGAGAAAGTTTCATTTTTAGAACCGCAACAGCAATCTGAATTGTTGGCAAGAGTCAAGCAAGCCCAGCAGGAGGTAAGTACGGCACAGCTCATGTTTCAGGCAACTGGGGGACAAGTGGGCATTGACATGGCAACGCTCGTACCCTGGCATCAATTAGTGACAGAATGTTGGAAAGTGGCAATTCGCTTCCGGTCGGAGCAGGCAACACAGCCAGAGGTAGAATTTTAAAGAATTTTATTTAAATAAAGTGTTCCTTGTAACATACATGCTTGACTGAAATATTCTGAGTAGACGATTGTCTATCGAAGCAAATTCTGTGATGCTAGAGATAACGGTCAATGCCTTTAGCAAAGCGGTAAAAGTTCGTAAAAACTCGCAAAAAACTGTATAGACTGGCTGGCTTGGAGAAAAAACTCGATGTTACACTTACTTTACATCCTTGCTTTTACTATCCTAGCGTTGATAGCTGTAAGCAATCTAATTCGCAACTTAATTATGTTCAGTTTCGAGCGCGATCGCACGTTTGCCGCACCGCGCTCGCCCGTGCAAAATAGAGGAAATCTTCCCTATATCTCAAATCGCTCCGTACCTCACCCTGAATTACTAGACGCAGCTGGCAACCCTATCGGAGAACCTCTGTTAGTGATGCGGTCTATTGATGTTGAAGATGCCCGCGCCCAATTAGACGCACTTTATGAGGCTTCTCCTGGTTGTAGTAGCGAAAGCAAGGAGGAAGAAGCATAATTTGAATCAAATCTGTCTGCTTTACATCAAGTAAAAACTTTTTAACTACAAACTTTAACTATATACATCAACTCCTATTTATCCAGGGCAAAGTGCTCCGTGATAAATGGAGTTTTTTTATGGTCATTGAGGAGTGAGGAGTGAGGAGTGAATAGTGGCAAGCAGTCAGTTTTGACTTCTGACTTTTGATTTTTGACTTTTCATGCGATCGCAGATATTTTGCATAAGAAACATTTTTATCCTTAACTTTGATGCATGAAATAATTTGAGGAATTAGATATTTCTACTTAGTTTCAATCGCAGCTCAGACACCTTAATATTTCTTAACTCCAAAATTGAAATTTCGCAGAACTTAGCGATAAAGCTTATCATTATATTTCAATTCTGCTCTCGACTACTTTGTTCGATCTAAGTTGTTTTTAGCAAGATATAAAAACGAAAAATAAGCCTAACTCTAAGTAGGTGCAACTGGTAATGTTGCCTGTATGACTGAGTAATGGTGGCTAAACAACAGTTAATAACTATCGAACAAAGCGGATTTAGAGGAGGAGCAGATGGTTTTAGTAAAACATAGATGCACCGTTGGTACATTTACAACTCGTCAGGAAGCAGAACAAGCATTTGCCAAATTATATTGTGCGGGTTTTCCTATTAGTCATATTTCTGTAGCCAGTAAAGAAGCAGAATTATTGGCAGATTTAAGAGCGGCAATTCAGAGAACTCAAGCTGGCGCACTCGCAACAGAACAAACAGAAAAATCGCCCTGTGCCATGATTGTCGGTAGCACAGTCGGCGCGATTGGTGGTTGTTTAGCAAGTATTGGTATTTTACTGGTGCCAGGAGTTGCTCCAGCGTTAGCTGTTGGCACGGTAGGAACCACTTTAGCTGCGACTTTATTCGGTACGGGGATTGGATTGGCTTGTGGTGGTGCGATCTCAACCTTAAACTGCGCTGACAGACTGACAGTAAGTACAAATGCAGAAAGCGATCGCTCTTTCCCACAAGAGTATTTAGTCATCGTAGAAGGCACGGATGCAGAAGCACGCCGCGCCCAGAGAATTTTGGCAAATGGGGCTAGCGGTTAGGTAGAATTCGGAATCCCCCTGCAGGAAAGCAAGCTACGGAATTCGGAATTAAATACTTATTGACTAACCGCTAACCGCTAGTGTTTTATCGTGGGGTTGTCTGAGAACCACTTTGAGATGGAGTTTTCTTAGAGCCACTGGGCTTGCTGCTAGGAGTCATCTCCGAATCACTAGAACTATCAGGGCTAGTCATGCTACCGCTTGGAGTCGTGCTGCTTCCTGGAGTCATCGTGTCGCTACCAGAGTTAGAAGGAGTCGTAGTGCCATTGGAATCAGAACCAGTACCAGGATAAGTGGTAGTCCCTGGAGTGGTGCTGCTACCTGGAGTCGTGCTGCTGCCTGGAGTCGTGCTGCTACCTGGAGTCGTGCTGCCTGGAGTCGTGCTGCTACCTGGAGTGGTGCTGCTACCTGGAGTCGTGCTGCTACCTGGAGTCGTGCTGCTACCTGGAGTCGTGCTGCTACCTGGAGTCGTGCTGCCAGGATAAGTGGTAGTTCCTGGAGTGGTGCTGCTGCCTGGAGTCGTGCTGCTTCCTGGAGTTGTGCTACTACCTGGTGACATTTCTGTACCAGTAGAAGAACCGCTGCCACTATTAGGGCTAGAAGTAGACTGAGCTAAAAACTGTCTGGTATTTTCATCGGAGAAATTAGGTAGAGCAAACGCTGGTAAACCGAGTAAAGCGCTAGCACCAGCAATTCCAAGTAAGCTAAAAAGTTTTGTATTCAAGCTTTTCTTAGTTATATTTCCGCCCATTTTTATTTCCTCACTTGCTGTGGTGTTACAGTCAATAACTTTGTAACTGTCTTGGCAATACTAACAAAGAAATTTCAGTGCTGACGACGATAATTATGATTTCAAATCAGCCAATTTGCTTAAATAATTGAGTAAGAAAATCATCGAAAAACGTTGCTGTGTTTGATTTAGTTCCCGATGGTTTTAAAAATTACTTTAAAGTTATATAGTAGTTTTATTTAGCTGTGCTATCGATCGCCACTCACCTCGATCGAACCATTACTGGGATGGCGATTGAGAGAAGTACTATGCTATTGCACAACAAAAAAAAGACCGCATCAGTGAATGCGATCGCAGGTTATGAGAATACTTAATTAGACTATTTTTTCAGGAACTTATCGTCACTTAACCTAGTCGAATTATTGTTTAGCAAATTATTGTTTGAATTGATGGCAGCAACACAATAGAAGTGGTAATTATTAGAGAGGGGAAGTTATAGAGATTTACCAATGTTACTAACCACGATTCACGCACTCAAGGAATGGGCGGTTGCTGTTAACGCGATCGAACGGGGCGAAACGATCTTACTATTGCGTAAAGGTGGTATCCGTGAAAGTGGCGGACAATTTCAAGTCGATCGCGACGAGGTTTTGCTTTACCCCACTTACGAACACCAACAGCCCGAATTACTCAAGCCTGAGTATGCTGCGCAAGTGACCCCAGTAGCATCTGGTTGGCATCCTGAGACAATTAAAATTGGCAGTTGGGCAAAGATTACTGATATTGTGCCAGTGTTAGACGAGACAATTGTGAATGCTTTGCTACCGTTTCATGTTTGGAACGAAAAATTTATTCGCGATCGCCTCCAATGGAAACCCCGTCAACCCGTGTATGTCTTACTTTTGCGGGCTTATAAGTTACCACGATCGCGTCAAATTTCCTATCGTGCTGAATATGGCGGTTGCAGATCGTGGATCGAATTAAATGAAGCGATCGATCTTGAGGCTGCTACACCAGTGTTAGATGATGTCGCCTACGAGCAAAAAGTTTCAGAAATTCGGAATGCGATCGACTATTTACCGCGACCAAATCCAGTTCCTCGCGAAGCTTTCGACCACAGCAACAATTCTCCTGTTTGACTCCCTGCTACTAATTTTTGCCCTTGGGGATGCCAAGCTAAGCAGGATAACCCATCAGTTGCATCGTCGATTAATTGCGCGACACGTTTGGCTTTTTGCCACAAACACAGCCAACCATCAGCCGCCGCCGAAGCTAGAAGTAGGCTACCAGGTTGAAAGGCGATCGCCTGCACAGTATCCGTATGTCGCTGCAATATCTTACTATCCCAGCCTAAATTTTCATCCTCTAATTTTTCCCATACCACAATCCCTTCAACGCTGGCAGAAGCAAGTAAAGGTGCATCTTGTTGTGATTTAATGTTCGACCAAGCTAGATGACGAATCTTACCAGGAAAGCCCCGCATCACCCAAGGATGGGGATTGCCCCATTCTAAAACTGTAATCGTCCGATCCATGTTACCAGAGGCGATGTACTTGCCATCAGTTGACCAAGCGATCGCCAGACTTGCCGATGGTATATCTATAACGTACGGATCGTCATCCCAATCTGTTGCATCCCAAACCTTTGCCCCCTGATATCCCGCGATCGCCAAATACTGTCCATCTGGATGCCAGTCTATTCCTAATACAGAAGAATTCTCAAAATTGAGAGTAACAACAATCTCCTCTGTATTTGCATCCCACACTTGGACGTAGCGCCCCAAACTAAAAGCTAGTTGGTTACTTCTGGGATTCCAAGCCAACTTATCCACCCAAGCAGGAGCATTTTCCAAAGTAATAATTAATTGGCGATCGCGCCAGCGCCAAATCTTTACTCGTCCGTCCTGTCCTCCTGTAGCTAAAAATTGCCCGTCGTGGGAGAAAGTAAGGCAATCAACTGATGTACCACTATTTGTCTGTAGAGGAACGAGTGTTTCCCCATCCCACAGTGTCACCCCTCCTGCCGCATCGCTAGCAACGATTTGACCGTCAATCGACCAGGCGATCGCAGTAACGTAATCCTCCAGAGTTGTACGTGTCTGGAGTTCAAATAGTTGGTTGCCGATCGTGGAAAATTTCATAATTTAGGAAATTGGTAGTTGGTAGTTGTTGGTTGTTGGTTGTTGGTTGTTGGTTGTTGGTTGTTGCTTATTTGTCACGACTCCCGACTCACGACTCCCGACTCCCGACTCACGACTCCCGACTCACAACTCCCGACTCCCGACTCACTTAAATCAAACAAGCCCGAAAATCTTCTTTTAGCTTGTCTGCATCTAAATTGCGACCGATGAATACTAATTCGTTGTTTCTTTCGTCGTCAGATTTCCAGGGGCGATCGCGCGTACCGTCAAATAGCATGTGTACTCCCTGAAATACGTAGCGGTGGTCGTCTCCAGCAATATTTAAAATACCTTTCATGCGAAAGATATCGGGTCCCTGCGTTTGCAATAAGTAAGACAGCCAATCGTTCAACTTTTGCATATCGAGAGTCCCTGGTTCGACAATGGCAATGGAACCTACAGTTTCATCGTGATCGTGGGCATCTTCACCCAAAAAGTTTGGATCGATCTCTAGGGCGCGTTTGAGATCGAAGGCTTGCACGCCTAAGAGTGCATCCATACCCAATTCAGAGTTACGGGTGTGGTAGATTTTGGCGATCGCATTCATGCCACGAATTCGCCGTTCCAATTCTGCTAACTCTGCTGCTGATACTAGATCGATCTTATTGAGCAATATCACGTCGGCAAAAGCAATCTGTTCTTGGGCTTCATCTGCTTCCCAGTGCTGCCAAATGTGCTTGGCATCTACCAGTGTTACGACTGCATCTAAAGATAGCTGGGTTTGCATATCTTCATCGACAAAGAATGTCTGAATCACGGGCGCAGGATCGGCTAACCCAGTGGTCTCAATTACCAAATGGTCAAATTTATCGCGCCGCCGCATTAAATTACCAATAATCCGAATTAAGTCACCGCGCACGGTACAGCAGATGCAACCATTATTCATCTCAAAGATTTCTTCGTCTGCATCAATCACCAATTGGTTATCGATTCCTACTTCCCCAAACTCATTGACAATTACAGCTACTTTCTTACCGTGTTCGTAGGTCAGAATGCGATTGAGTAGGGTTGTCTTACCCGATCCGAGATAGCCCGTCAGTACGGTAACGGGGACTACATGATTTGCTGCTGTAGTTACCATAGCTCAATTTGTTTACCTTACATAATTAGAATGATAACCATTCTTAGACAATTTTACAGTCTGACGCGCACTACAATTTGCGCCTTAATTACTGGAGCGAGTAGCAGCCTGCGCTACGGCGACTTAAAATTAAATTTGGGCAGGCGACTTGAATCTCGCCAGCAAATAGAGACAAGGATACCGCCGTAGGGTGGGCATTGCCCACCATGAATTCAAATAATTATAGAAATCTAGGCAATAATTGTTTTTAAAAACAATCCAACAAAGATAAGGTTAATAAAGCGATTTAGGACTTGAAATCGAACAATAAATATAATTTTGCTCCAAGTCGTTCAAACAATTAATTAAGTCAATCGTTAACTTACATATTATTCGATCGCCAAAAAGATTAAATCCTCTTAAATCAAAGATAGTTTTATTGTCTGGTGGGCATTGCCCACCCTACGCTCCTACTATAGTGAATAACGAAATTTAGTTACTATTTTTCTTCTTTATGTTAAAGTATTTCGTGCGATGGTCATAAGTCTCCATCTCAAACAAGATTGACAACAGAAGTTAAATCTAAGATTTTATTGTTGGTAATTAATTATAAAGTTTAAACTCTCAAAAAACGAATTAAAATTATAACCTAGAAAATCAAATTTAAAAAATACAGAAAATGATTGGTACTGATTTGAAGGACTTGAGCGATGAGTGAGCGTATGTCCACGGGCGTTTCGGGCTTGGACGAAGTGCTGTATGGTGGATTAATTCCAGTGCGAGCTTATCTAGTGCGAGGAGGATCGGGCGCAGGCAAGACGACACTTGGACTCAGTTTCTTGGCTGAAGGCGTTACCAAGGGCGAAAAGGCACTATATATCACTCTAGGAGAATCGGCAGCTCAAATTTGCACCAATGCTGAGTGCATAGGATTGAATACCCAAGGAATTACCTTCCTCGACCTCAGCCCAACATCAGACTTTTTTAGCCAAGTCCAGACTTACGATATTTTCTCGGCGGCGGAAGTCGAACGAGAACCGATGACGCAACAAATTGTAGAACAGGTGCGATCGCTGCAACCGCAGCGGGTATTTTTAGATGCGATGACTCAATTTCGCTATTTATCTAGCGATACATTTCAGTTCCGCAAACAAGTGTTGTCGTTTTTGCGGTTTTTATCAGAGAAAGGCGCAACGGTACTATTTTCTTCTGAAGATGGCGGCTCCGCACCAGATGACGATCTACAGTTTATGAGCGACGGAGTAATTCACCTACAACAAAGCTTGGAGGGACGCAGCATTAGCGTCACCAAGTTTCGCGGCTCTGACTTTCGACCTGGCTTGCATTTTATGCGCTTGACTGACAGAGGTATGGAAGTCTTTCCTCGCCTCCAGCCTGAAGTCCATAAACAAGAATTTAAGCTAGAGGTTATTCCTTCAGGAGTACCGGACTTAGACGAATTGATGCGTGGTGGGATAGAGCGGGGAACGGTGACGCTGTTCACGGGTCCAACTGGAGTTGGCAAGACCACCATCGGACTCCAATTTATGAAAGAAGCCGCAGGACGGGGAGAGCGATCGGTTGTTTATATGTTCGAGGAAGCAATTGATGTCATGCTGCATCGTTGCGAAGCCATCAATATTCCAGTTTATGCCATGATGCAGCGACAAACACTTTCTGTCATCCCGATCGAACCACTCCTCCACAGTCCCGATGAATTTGCCAATATGGTGCAGCAGGAAGTAGAGCAGAAAAAGGCTCGGATCGTCATGATTGACAGCGTTTCTGGTTATCGAATTTCCCTGCGCGGTCGGGATGAGGATTTAGTGACTCACTTGCACGCTCTTTGTAAGTATTTGCAAAATATGGGGGTGACGGTGATTTTAGTGAATGAAACCGAAAGCATTACGGGCAACTTTCGGGCAACGGAAATAGGCATCAGCTACATGGCAGATAATATTATTTTTCTGCGTTATTTGGAGATCAAAGGCGAGATCCGCAAAGCAATTGGCGTACTCAAGAAACGGTTGTCTAGTTTTGAAAAAACGCTGCGAGAGCTAGAAGTCACTCGTTACGGAATCAAGGTTGGGCAACCCTTAACTCATTTACGCAGCATTCTGAGCGGTAATCCCGAATGGATCGATAAAAACGGTGAGCGATGAAAAGCCAATTATACTGAGTGTAGATCGCAACCGTCGTAATTCAGAATTGTTAGCTCAGTTTTTAGCGAAACAGGGATATCAAGTTCTTAGCGCGGCAAGTCAGGCAGAAATCGAGTCCGTGTTAGAAAATACAAAGAAGATCGAATTAGTGTTGTTAGATATTTCTGGGTTCGATCGCCAAATTTGGTCTTTGTGCCAACGGTTACAAGAGAAAGCCATCCCCTTCATCGCGATCGCAGCACCTCATCAAGCGGGGATGCAGCAGGCGTGTCTGGCTTGTGGCGCACTCGGCTTCCTAATCAAACCACTGGTTGCTCAAAACCTATTACATTTAATTCGCAATTTGCTACAGAAATAGTGATGAATTTACGATTAACTATTAACCATTAACTATTAACTATGGGTCGAATTCTACTGCTGCTCGAACACCAAGAAAACCGTCGTCTGTTATCGGAGTGGCTAGCACCTCGTTATTCAGTCATTTTACCGGAAGTGGCAGCAAAGGTAACTGAGCCAGCAGATTTAGATTCGCAACCCTTTGACCTATGTATCCTCGATGCTAGAGCATTAGATCATTTTTGGGAATGGGTACAAGCGAAAAAAACTGCCGAAAAACCAGTCTTTTTACCCTTTTTACTGGTAACTGCGCGTCAGGATGTAGGATACGCGACTCGGCATTTATGGCAAAGTATCGACGACTTAATTTCCAAACCGATTGAAAAAATAGAGTTACAGGCACGGGTAGAAATTTTACTGCGATCGCGCCAACTGTCACTGCAACTACAAACCGCAAATCAGCAACTTCAACAACAAATGATTGCCCGTCAGCAAGCCGAGGCGGGAGAAGAACGAGCGATCGCTGCCCAGCAACAAAGCGAAATCCAGTTTCAGCGCTTAATTAACTCTAATTTAATTGGGGCGATCGCTGCTGATATAGAGGGGAACATTACAGATGCCAATGATGCTTTTTTAACAATGCTAGGTTATACCCGCGAAGACTTAGAACTGGGACAGATCCGTTGGGATGATATGACTCCACCAGAGTATCGCGATCGCGATCGCTATTCGATCGAGCAGTTGAGAGATACGGGTGTTTGCACTGCTTTTGAGAAAGAATATATTCGCGCTGATGGCAGTCGGGTGCCGGTGTTGATTGGAGTTACTGTGGTAGAAAGCTCTCCCCGCTTAAGTTGTGTTGCTTTTGTCCTCGACATTACCCAACGCAAACAAGCAGAAGCAGAAATGCGTCATGCTTTAGAAAAAGAACGCGAATTGAACGAATTGAAATCTCAGTTTGTTTCAATGGTTTCGCATGAGTTTCGCAACCCACTGAATTTGATTTCTGGTACAGCTCAACTGCTGGTTCGCAGCAATAACAAACTATCCGAGCCGAAAAAACAAGAATTGCTCCAACGTCAGCAAGCCGCAGTCAATCGGTTGATCGAACTGTTAGATGATGTACTTACGCTTGGTCGCGCCGAAGTTGGCAAATTAGAGTTTAATCCAATTGAGCTAGAATTAGAAGCATTTTGTCGTCAGTTGGTAGCAGAAATGCAGCTGACAGCTAAAGAAGCACACGCGATCGCACTTGTATCTCCAGGCAAACGTTTCACCGCCAAAGTGGATAAAAAGCTTTTACAGCAAATATTGACCAATTTACTCTCAAATGCAATTAAATATTCACCCCAAGGTGGAATCATCACGCTTGAACTTACTTGTCAAGAAAACGAGGCGATTTTTCGTGTCAAAGACGAAGGAATTGGAATTCCTGCCAAGGATCTACAAAGGCTGTTTGAATCGTTTCATCGCGCCAGCAATGTCGGTGGTATTCCTGGGACTGGATTGGGGCTAGCAGTCGTTAAGCAAGCGGTAGAATTGCATCAAGGCGCGATCGCGGTTGAGAGTGAAGAGGGAGTTGGTACTACATTTACAGTTACTCTGCCAATGAATTTGGCAGGGAGCAGGGAGCAGGGAGCAGGGAGCAGATGAAAAAGCTTTGGCTCCACGAACTTGTAGTACATTGACTTTTCTTAATCTATCTGCCCTCTGCCACAGCTAAAGTAGAAAAGCTAAAACGACTTCTGCGAGTTCGGTGGCATACTCTTCATACAAGCCTAGCGAACCTGGTAGCGTCTTTGTTTGGACTCCTGGTACAGTTGCCAAAGCCTCCATTTCTGCCCGTGACTTGGGTGGTGACTGTTCCCCAATCACAACCAACACGGGTATAGATCCTTGAAACCAATTGAGAAAATCTTGGCGCTGTTGCACTGGATCTAAATTCCCAGTCACGAAAGCAGCTGGAGCAAATCGCGCCCCTGGTTGCTGGGTAATTTCCCATTTTTGTTGAATGAAATCGTCTGTAAGCTTTGTCTTGTCTGCATAAACATGGCTACCGTACATGTAGCGCAAAAAGCCAGGTGTGGTATTCATCTTATACAAAGCCTGACCGAGAACGGGCGATCGCACGGCTTGTCTGACCGTACCAGCTACCTGTTTGTTAACACCCATTATTGTTAAGGGTCCTCGCCAAGTGGGTGCAACTAAGACAATTTTAGAGAAAGCTTGCGGTTGAGTAGCAGCAAGTTGCATGGCGTAACCAGCAGCATGACCAGCAGCGATAACAATAATCGGAGTTTCAAACGTACTATTAACAAAATCTTTCAACAACTGCTGATATAACTCAGGGCGATAATCGAGGGGAAGGCGAGACGACGCACCAAAACCCAGCCAATCGATCGCTACAGCTTGAAAATGCACAGATAATAACTTCGCCAGTTGCGCCATTTCTCCTCTCGTAGAAACGGTACTAAAGGCAGGTAAGAGTAGAACGGGCGTTCCTTGTCCTAAAGTTTCGTAGACCAACTTGAGGGATTGCCCTTGCCAAGACCAGGGAAATTCGCGCACCTCCCCACCCATCACACTAGTTGGCTTGGTAGCAGCAAGATCGGTTGAAGCAATAGCCATAAGACAAAATATTAAAAATGATTCTCAACACTTCTATTTTATCGGGAGTCGGGAGTAGGGAGTCGGAAATGAGGAGTGAATGCGACTCATTTTTACATTTCGGCAAATTTTTTTTGAATACAAGAACTTGTAGAGGCGGGTTCACTTAAAACACTATTTATACAGAAAAATTCCGTTTAAGACTCGCGATCGGATGTTCTACGGAAAAATTCTGTATAACACCAAGGAATATACGGAAAAATTCCATATAATCCTCTCATGAAGGGTAGTTATACGGAAGAATTCGGTATAACTACCCTAATAAGGATAAAAAAAGAAATTTTCCATATATTCCGACAGGAAGTAGCTGTAATGCTTGATATATCTCGATCTAGAAAAAAATTATATGGAAACTTTCCGTATAATAAATAGTTATCCCGCTTAGGTTATCGGTTGGGGCGTAGTTGAAAAGTGATCTGTTGGGGTTCAACGTTAAGCTGGTGTTGAACTAAAAGCTAGAGACTCTCTGCTATGACACAAAGTGGATTACGGGCACAACCTGGAAAGCCAACGGGGATAGTCGGTAGAATAGTCGGCTATTTGATGGATATCTATAACCGAGAGGATAATCATTGGACTGTCTCATTACTGGATATTGGCGAAACGAGCAAAGTGCTTGAAGTTGGTTTTGGGACAGGGTTAGCGATCGCTGAGGCTGCGAAGATAGCAACGCATGGGCAGATTTACGGTATTGACCATTCTGAAACCATGCTAGAAGCTGCTCAAAAACGAAACCGAAAAGCTGTTAAGTCTGGTCGTGTGATCCTTCGACTTGGTAACGTGATGGCATTGCCGTTTGAGGACAATTCCTTTGACATTATTTACTCAATCAACTGCATTTACTTTTGGGAACCGCCAACTCAAGGTTTAGCTGAGATATATCGCGTGTTAAAACCAAAAGGAACTGTAGCGATTACTGCCCGTAATAAAGATGATGAGCTTTACGCTCGGTGGAAACCCAACATGGTCAGAGACTTACTTCAATCTTCTGGATTTGTAAATGTAAGAACTCTCAATGGATTGAACCCCAATCATCCGATTTATTGTGCAGTTGGTAATAAGCCTATGAATTAGAAATAGTCGATATGTCTGGCAGCATAACAAGTCGCTGCACCGGAACGTATCAAATTGGTCAGTTGAGTTGCCAAGGTGATCTGCGTCCGGTGAGCTTGGTCGTTATGTGGCTTTGGTTGTCGGTGAGGGCGTACTGAGGAGGTATCTGCGGGTTGAGATCTCTAAGTGATCGTAAGTTCTTGATTGAAGCATAACTGGCAAGTTTTGATAGGCTGTGTTCATAGTTGAATCCGTCGCCAATTTTTTTATATATTTCAATACTTAACAACTCGCCACTTACTGTCTAGAATACGGCAATATTACGATAATTAGGAGACAAAATAATTATGGAATTCAACCCAAGCAACAATGTTGTTAAACTTTGTCTTCAAGGTATGGGCATGGAAGAAAAAGGCAAACCTGAAGAAGCAAATGAACTATTTCTTCAAGCCTGGAACGAAGCGACATACGACTTTGAAAAATTTATTTCAGCTCATTATGTAGCCCGACATCAAAAAAATGTTTTCGATAAATTAAAATGGCTCGAAACGGCTTTGCAGTTTGCATTAAAAATAAATAACGACTCTGTTAAGAGTGCTTTCCCTTCTCTATATTCAAACATTGCTAAATGCTATGAGGACTTAAGCGACCCTGACAAGGCGAAAAAGAATTATGAATTAGCAACTTCGTTTAAGGGTAAACCTTCTGACAAAGGTCCTTTTTATCATGGGACGAAAGCAGATTTGTCGGTTGGCGGTTTGCTGACAGCAGGGGGTAGTTCTAATTACAAATCTGAACTCAAAATGAATCACATTTATTTTACAGCCCTTGTTAATGGAGCGGGACTAGCTG
The DNA here is from genome assembly GCF_051657925.1 of Chroococcidiopsis sp. NCBI lineage: Bacteria > Bacillati > Cyanobacteriota > Cyanophyceae > Chroococcidiopsidales > Chroococcidiopsidaceae > Chroococcidiopsis > Chroococcidiopsis sp. The sequence goes on along the minus strand of NZ_JBOFLP010000113.1, from coordinate 1,091 downwards.
CTGCATTCGCAAAAGGCGATGGACGTGAGCGTGTTTATATCGTTGAACCGACAGGGGGTTTTGAAAATGACCCGAATGTTACAGACAAAAAATTTCCGGGCAATCCGACACGCTCATATCGCTCCCAAGCATCATTAAAAATCGTTGGCGAAGTGACAGATTGGGAGAGACAAACACCTGAGGAACTCCAAAAATGGCGTGAAAAGTTGGCTAATAACAAAGGAGAAATTATTAATTAATTTCTGAGGTGCTAATGTTCTGCCCAACATTGAAATAATAGAACTTCTTGGAGAAGTATCTAAACAACTCAACTCAACACGTCTATTGCCATAACCCTCGAAGAATTACAATCCAAGCTAGAAGACATTAATCACCTAGTTGTAATTTTTCAAACTTCAGTTGCACTGGAAAAATACTATGCCGAGGATATTGTGATGATTGAAGATGACGGTACAGTCACTATCAGATATGGCGATCAAATCATTGATAACAAAAGCAATCAGATCTCAATTGGTTATTGGAAAGATGGTTTAGTTGTCAGGGAGAGTTATAACTTATGGGCATCGTTAGCTGGCTTTGTTTATAGGTTATGGCGATAGTTTAGAAGTTGCCTGTTGGCTTCAATGATTATTTCGTCGTTTATGTATCAATTTGTTGCTAAAAATGTCTAAATACTGGCGTTATCCAGCAAGAGTTCTGGGTTGTTTCCGGAACGGAGAGATTACAGTCATTCTTTGTGCTGGTATTGGACTGGCAGGTGGTGGAGATCGGGAAGCACTTCCCGCTCAATTGATTCCGATTGATTTGAGAATGCCAAACAGCGAATTTGATGTATTGTTCGATCGTGCTTCAGGCTACTTTGTCAAAATCTTACGTAAAGGTGAAGATTGCCCTGACGCAGACTGAGAGCAAATTAGCTGCTAGACTTGCGAACATGGTTGATAGCGAATGGTTGATCGTGCAACAGGGAAGTGTGGCTTTGTGAAAGCAAGATCTAGTAGAAGACTCAGAAAAACATGCATTGTCCTCTGTGTGGTCATCCCAAAGCTCATAAACACGGCAAAACAAGCTAATGTTGTCAGCGTTACCAT
>NZ_JBOFLP010000112.1:0-8936 GCF_051657925.1 Chroococcidiopsis sp. | reverse complement strand
GTATCGATGAAGGTTTGGGGCGATACTGGCTCGACGTAATTTACACTAGGGTTTGTGTAACCCTTAAGTCCACCTATTTCGTCAGTAAGTGGTACGCCTTGAATAAAGCTCGTTCTCCCTGGTCCAATCGTAAAATCGCTATCAGGTGTAAACAAACCATCTTCATCCCAATGACCAGGTGGTTGCGCCCCTAAAATCAGCCGTTCTCGGAACCCTCCGACCTCGGCAGACCTTACCATCATCGTCAAAACAAAATTAATAGCATTCTGAGCAGATTTGATACTACTTGTTATTAAAGAAGGTGCAGCCATTTCAAATATCGAGAAACGCCCACCGAGGTCTATTGCAAGCGTTTCCTCTTCAATTTCTTGTTCTTGTTCGTTAAGCGTAGTGAATATTGTCAAGTTAGTTAATTCATCAATGCGCTGGATTTCAGTGCGCTTTAAATCATTGGCTGAGTATTGATATTCAATTGAATCAATAAATCCATCCACGTCGCGATTAATTACTACACTATCGGGATGGGGGGAGTGAAGCGCCACACGAGTAATTAAGTCTGGAGAGTTTCTAAAGCGCTTAGGAGACCATAACCTTAAATATCCCTTGCCCGCTACCAACATATTTTTAGTCGCTTCTGCGATCGCATTGGAGAGCGAATTTTCATGGCTGCGCGAGAGCGCGTACTGCTTATCTATCCATCTATTAAGCAACAATTCAGCAACAGAGGCGGAGTCGTCTTTTAATCGGTTTCCTGCTTTGTCAGCAATGTACCAGTGAGCTTTCTTCCCCACTAATGCATTTTTTTGGCGATTTATACACTCGGCAATGATATTTCTAGACTGAAAAACGCGCTCTATTTGCTCGATTACTTCGTTGTAGTGAGGATCGCCCTCTGGTAATGTTGGACCGCACCAATACTTAAAAACATTGTCATTGTAATAGTCTAAATTCTCGCTTGTAACATCAACGTTCTTACGTAGTTTGGACACAATAAAATGTTAAAATAGATACATAGCGCGACGCATTTATGAGTCTAAGCATAGATGCGATCGCTGACCAATTAACCTAATGGAGTAGGTATGGCTAGAGCTATTGTAAACGACCTTACAGGAAAAGTATTTGGGAAAATAACTGTTTTAGAAGCTATTCCCAAAGACCCTAAAAAAAATAGAAAGTACAAATGTTTATGTGCTTGTGGAAAGGAGTTTGAAACTTATGCAATGCATATTGTTCATAATGTTGCTAAGTCTTGCGGATGCTGGAAAGCAACAGAATTTAAAGCTAGGGTAACAAAACACAGCCGAGCGCATACTAAAGCCTTTGACATCCTCCCCCCTTTAGAAAAGGGGGGATTCCAAAGATCGCTCTTTGGGGTTCCTCTTTCCACGAGTTGACTTGCTTGGAGGAGTTTCCCCATCCAAGTATTGGTCAGTCTCTCCAGAGGCGTAGGTTCCGACGTGACCCGCCGTACTTAATGCTTTTTCTAATATGTTGCGGGCAGCATTCCAGTCTCGATCTTGAGTGTGTCCGCAATGATGGCAAACATGAGTCCTCACGCTCAACGCCTTTTTAACCTGTTTGCCACAGTTAGAGCAATTTTGGCTAGTGTAGTGAGGCGGTACAGCTACCGTTACCACGCCAAACACCTTACCAAAATACTCCACCCAAGAACGAAACTGCGTCCATGCAGCGTCACTAATTGACTTAGCCAAGTGGCGATTCCTCACCATATTTCGCACCTTCAAGTCCTCGTAGGCTACCAAGTCGTTAGACTGGACTACGCACCTTGCCGTTTTTATCGCAAAGTCTTTACGCTGCCTACTTACCTTGAGATGCTTCCTGGCTAATTTATTTCTAAATTTGGCTCTATTATTTGACCCCTTTTTCGTTTTACTCATCCGCCGTGATAGGCGTTTTAGCGCTTTTTCACTTTTGCGAAGGTGACGTGGATTGGCGACCGTTTCGCCGTCACTATCAGTATAGAAATGAGTCAACCCCACATCTAAACCAATGGTTTTTAGTGTTGGAGAGCGCTTTTCTATTCGTTCCACATCCAAACAAAACTGGGCGTAGTACCCGTCAGCACGACGTACTACCCGCACTCGTTTGATTTGTTCTATTTGGTAGTAGTGTAAGTCACGAGTTCCCCACAATCTAAACGTTCCAGCTTCAAACCCATCACGAAAAGTAATTTCTTTTCTGTCCTCTGACAGTACCCAGCCTGATGTTTTGTATTCAACACTTGCATGGGTTTGGTGCTTTTTGAAGCGAGGAAATCCCTTTTTTCCTGCTACTTTTTTCTTGCAATTATCGAAGAACTTTGCAATCGCGCTCCAAGCACGTTCGGCGCTTGATTGACGTGCCATTGAATTGAGCTTCTTTACCCAAGGAAAGTCTGGATTATCTGCTAGAACTTTGCAATATTTATTTAGGTCGTACCTCCCTACCCCTTTATTTTCTATCCAATATTTGAGGCAACTGTTACGCACGAAACGGGCAGTACGCAACGCTTCATCTAGCGCTCTGTACTGCCCGTCTGTCCCTTTTAATTTTGCCTCAAATACTAACATCTTATGTCATGCAATCTGACATAATTATATCATAGATTGTTAGTTAGTTGCCTAGATTATTGGATATTATCGGAACATCGAGTTCCGATAATATCCCGCCTTATATCCCTCGCATGAATGACGGGGGTTTTACGGCGCTTCCGATAAAGTTTGGACCACTATGAAGTGCAGATGTCTAAACCCTAGTCATCCAAACTGGCGAAATTATGGGGGCAGAGGTATAACAGTTTGTTCTTCCTGGCTTAGTTTTGAAAACTTTTATAAAGACATGGGAGATCCACCGACTGGAATGAGTTTAGAAAGAATTGACAATTCACAAGGTTATTCTAAAGAAAACTGTCGTTGGGCAACAACTAAAGAGCAAGCAAGAAATAAAAGAACAAACCGCCTTTTAGAACACAATAATGAAATCCGCACAGTTGCAGAATGGGCAGAAATACTAGGCATAAGGGCTAGTTTAATAACTGCAAGGATAGACGAATTAGGTTGGTCAGTTAAAAATGCTCTTACAACGCCTCCAGGTATTCATTGCGGCAAGCTAAACCCAGAACAGGTCAAGAAAATAATCCAACTTCGTTCTTCAGGATTAACTTTTTTAGAAATAGGACGAATAATAGGATGCACGCAGAGTACCGCTCACAAAAGATACCAGAACTATTTAAAAACATTAGAAGAGATTACCAAGTAGTGTAACTAATAGCCCCAGAAGCATTTTTATTAGGGGCTTTAGACAACTCATTAAATGCTAAAGCCGAGGAGTCGAGTTGATCGTCATGAGGGGAGTCGGGGATATTATGTAATTCTGATAAATAGCGATCGCACCATGCCGCCCTAACTAATTTTACTTGCCCATTGGCAGCAGCGGTAGCAAACCCTTTGGCTCTTGTTAATTTGTCGCCTTGACTTCTTATCCCTGCTGCGTCATAGCCTACTAACATTTTTGTTAGGGTACTAGCATTTATCTTACCTGCGCTCCCTGGTTCTATCTCAAAACGCACCTTGCAACCAACGCCGTCATTAAGTGCAGTCCTCAATATTAAATCGTTGACTTGGGCAGCGCTAATTTGAACTTGGATTACGTCTAAGACATAGTAGGCATTGCCGGATTTGAGCATCTTTACCCCACAAGTGTAATCGGGGTCATTTTTCAAGTGTTTCTCGGTTCCTGCCATATCCCAAGCTCGAACTATAGTTCCAGTATCAGGGAAGTCTTCTACTATTTCAAAGAATGAGCGATTGATAAATGCCCCAGAATCATTACGAATTTTCCAATTACCATCTAATAAACGAGCGCGGTCTATTGGGTGGAGTGCTTGCAGGTTAGCAAGGTAGCCAGGGTCTTTTTCTAAGAGAATGCGATTGTCTGATATTTTGGCAGGGATGAAAGTTAATGATTTTGGTTCGATATCTGGATATAAGTCGCGCAACTCATCATAAGATGAAGACCAAATTAACTCTCCACCAATACGGACAAACCATCGCACCTTGCCTGACCTTTCAGGGATAGGAAACCCATCTTCCCCAATCCACCAATTAATAAGGTCTGCAACCCAACTATCTGCATTGGGGTTACAAGTCGCTCTAATGTAAGGCTTTACTCCACAGACAGAGCGGTTACGAGAAAGTAAATACCAAAATTGCTTATCGGTAAAATGTGTAAGCTCATCAAAACAGATAAGCGGAATTTGCGATCCTTGAAAAGAAAAAACGTCTTTCTCGTGTTGTAAATGACTAAATTTTACTGTTGAACCACTTGGAAAACTCCACTCCAAAAATGACTCTTTCAGAGTTGCACCAATACTTGGATATAAAGCAAATGATTCATCGAGCAAGCCACCTTTGTTGCGAATCTCTGGAAACGTACGCCGAAAAATTACAGCACCAAAAGATGGGTTGTCTATGTGATACAAAGGCTCTAAAAGAATAGCAAAAGATTTGCCAGCACCAGCAGCCTCACGCCCCGCCGTAAATAGCGATGTTAGCAGAAGATGTTAAAAAATCTGATTGTTTCTCTTGCGGCTTAATCTCAATTACAGCAGGAATAGGGCATCACCTCCTTATCTTTTCCATCGCCTATGCGGTTCACCTTTCTTAAATTGACCATCGTTGCCCGTAGAAGCTGCATAACTAGCTACTCCAAGCTCTTTTCTAGCTCTAGCTATTACAGTTTTACAATAGCCAAATTTTTTACCTAAAAGCCAATCGGGTTCTTTGCCTAAAAGTTCTATAACTTTTTCTGGTAGTTTTATCTTATTCCATCCTCCCATGTTAGGAGGGATTGGTTTATTTATATACCCACATGGTTTTATGGATCTTTTTCTTCTTTGAAATTCTACAGTTTTGCGATCGCAGCCTAGTTGTTTAGCTAATATCTCATCAGGTAGTTTCCCAAGTAAATCTACTACCTCATCTGTCCAAGCGATTTTAGCGTTATTAGAATGCCCGCCACAAGTGGAACCTGTATTAGTTAGTTTATGACTAATAGAATAAAAATCAATCCAAGCACCCTCAATAGTCCTTCCGTCTGTTGCAGAAATGTTTTCATGAGTAGCAATTAGGACAATTTCTGGTTTCAATCCTTTTGCCAAAATCTCAAAAATTTTTAAACCTTTAGCTGTCCTGCGCTTCTGACCATCTCTAATATGCGAACAAAGTCTTTGAGACAATTGTAAAGTTGTTCTGCCGACGTAGAAAACCAATCCATCGGTAGGATCTACCAAGGTATAGATACGAGTTACAGTATTCATGCTGACCTAGAAACATTAGGTGAGACACGCCAAGGGTATTTCCAGTACCGCTTGGCATTCTACTATTTTACCTCAAAACCTTTGCTAGATAGAACTTTCGGCAAACTACCTCCGTCTTTCGGTGGCAAAATAATTGTAAGAATTGTGCGATCGCGCATTCGGGCTTCTCGCTTTTTCTCTCTGGTACGCTTAAGAGCGTTCACTCGATTGATAAGGTGCAGGCTCACTTAGGGCATCACTGGCTATCTTTAATTCTCCTATTATCTTGCACGCTCCGGCGATCGCGTGAATGGTTGCAGCATCGTTAGCGGTTGCTTGTGGGATTAATTCATTTAGCCTCAGTAGTCCAGTTTTTAAAGTGCGCGTTGCGTCGGTCTGCCAATCGACTAAAAGCATCCGAGTTTTTAATAATGCGTTTTCGTGCAGTTTCGGATCGCTAAGTCTTCTATCCCGCCACCGCCATAGGGTTGATTGATTTATTCCCCAACGAGCAAGCGTGTTTTTGTCGCCAAATATTTCAGCTTCAGCAATTACAATCGAAGCCTTTTCATACGGGAATTTCTGTGGCATTAATTTAAAGTAATAACTTTATTTATGTTGCCCTAGATGCATCCACAAATAAAAATAGTCGGCGAAACATCTGACGGAACCATAAGAGCAATCGCTGTTAACTCCGATGGCTCCCTAGTTACCTCTGGTGGAGACGGTGGGGATGGTGGTTCTGATGCATCGCTATATGGAAGTGTGCTTAATGCCCCAGACTTATATAAGACTATCAACTACTTTGACGAAGGAACGGGCGATGAGCGAATTGCTACTATTACTATTTCTAGTCCTAGCCTAAATGTGGAATTTTCTGATAGTTATGTTTACGGTGGTACGGCAGGCTCTTATCGGGTAGTTGCAGTAAGTCGGACTCAAGGAACTCCTGGTTAATCAAGTCGTAAGTCGTAAGTCGTAAGTCGTAAGTAGATATTGACTTACGACTTACGACTTACGACCTACGACTTCGCTACACCAGGCTTCTCATCCAAAAAAGAGCAAGCTTTAACAATGCGAACAGCAAATTGTTTTGTCCTATCAGTAATAGGAATCATACTAAACACGTACTTAGACGTATCAATTATAACATCTTTACTTACGACTTACGACTTACGACTTACGACTTGGAGCGCAGCGTAGATGTATCAAGTTGATTTAAATGGGCAGCTAGTTAAGGTGGCGAGCATTATTGGCGCTCTTGACGCTAATATTCGCAATTCTTTGGCTAATGAGCCGCAAATAGTTAACGAGCGATCGCCTTTACTACTTGACAACTTATTACCTGCTGGGCGCTTTAACCGCTTGCACGCAAATATTTGGGACGCGGCAAATAGTAAAGTTTATCCCAAATCGCTAGGAGAAATTTACCTAGCGCGGGTGTCAATGGCAGTAACGTCTAGTGCGCCAGTTGTAATTACGATAGACTTGGATGTTAACGGGGTAATTATTTACAAAAAATCTTTCCAGCCTACTGCTTGGGATAACGATTTGAATGTCGAGACTTTCCCTTTTTTTGCAGGAGCAAGTATGTTGCAACATGGCGCATCATTGAATGTAGATTCTAGCACTAGATGCGAACTCCGAAATTGTAGTTTGTACTTAGTGAGGATGAGTTCTTGAGTGAATCTGGATTTTTGATGAACGCTCAAAAAGACATTCCTGGCGGCATTCCTACTTTAGACGAACAAGGAATGCTTAAAACTTCACAGACCAGAGCAATTACTCCTGAATCAATCGGTGCAGAGAAAGCAGGTGCGGCAAATAACGCTCTAGCATCTCATAAAACCGAAACAAATCCTCATTCGGGGTACGCACTTCTCTCAGACCCCCGTTTTGCCGATAGCCGAACTCCTAGAGCGCACACACATCCAAGCAATGAGATTATTTTTAGTTCGCCCACTTGGAATAATCTAAATCTCCTTAACGCTTGGACGAACAAATCCGGCATAGCCGCTTACCGCAAATATGCTTCAGGCATAGTTGAAGTGCGGTTTTGGCTAACTAAAGCTACCGCGCCAGCCAGTGCGGAAGTTTTGTTTAATTTACCTACGCTCCATCGCCCTTCGCAAGATTATCAATCTAGTGCTGTAATAACTGACAGCAAAAAAGCCTATATTCTGGGGCATTTGAATGTAAGCGCTGATGGAAATGTGGGATTTTATGCTAATAAGATGGACGTAAACACTGAAATTAAGGGGCGACTGGTTTTTGGGGTTGATTAACGTCGGATAAATTTTAACCTCTTTTTAGATACCAAGCTTTTCCCCAAAAGTTCAATTTTTGGGTAGTTTTCAGATGTTACGTTGGTCATCTTGATACCTATTTGTTTATTTGTCTTGCGTTTCTCTTGAAAAGGTTGACGGGGGGAGCATCCCCCCGCCAACTTTCCGCTATTATAAACAATTCTATTGGCATTTTTAAACGAGCAATGCCTTTTCTTTACCTCATTAATTGCATATCTTAAAGCTTTTTGTATCCAAGCTTTTTCATGTCCTTTTGATATGCATTCACCCTGCCATCGGCGATAAGTGATAATCCAGGTAGTGCGAAGTAGTATATCGCGCTTAATATCTTCTACCTCGGCATAGACTTTTTTATATTTAAGTCTTGTTAAAGGTAAGTATTCTTTTAATAGTTCGCAAACTTCAATCGGACACGGACTAGGCATAGGTGGATAATGAAGGTTTTTTTCTGGGTGCTTGCTTTTATCACCGCAAATTATTCTATAGCCAATGCGTTTAGCGTTTTGTATGCTTTTATAGCTCCTCTCTACAGCAAGACCGCAATCGCATTTCATTATCCATGTAGGCTGATTGTGAGCACCTCTTTTTCCAGTTGGTTCTATTGCTGTTAACGTACCGAATTTTTTACCAGCAATGTTCGTTAACTTGTTTCTATTAATAGCTTGGCTTCCTCGTTTGCTACAGCCACAAGAATATTGCTTTATTCCCTCTCTCTTCTCAAAATTACCTCTTAGTCTTTCGATTGTATTTCCACAATCACATTGCAAACGCCACAATTGTTCGTAGCTTTCGCGTATTTCGCCCCCGCGAGCTTCGCGTTTTCGCAGGTATTTTCCACCTTTACCTAATACCAAAAGCATTCCAAATCTCTGCCCAGTACAATCTGGTTTAGCTCTCAATTTGCTTTACAACTCCATTTTCTGTTTTTGCTTTCCACATTCCATCGGATGTCATCATGCTTAACTCAATTATTCCCCAAGGGGCAGATTCAAAATGCATACCCCAGAAGTTAATTCCGCCTGGGGCAAAACTGAGAATTGCGATCGCGAGGACTAAGTTAAACATTCCTTGTTCTAGCATTTCTTGAGTATCTGGATACAAGATATACTCGTCGGCGCGGGCTAGAATATCTTGCAAGGAACCAAGTTTTTCAGATTTTAACCATTCTCTCTCATCATCATTTACGCCACCTCTGTCAATAATGTGTTGAATAAAGCGAGGCACATTTGACATTAGTATTGACTGAGTTAAATCTGGCTGCATTTGTTGATGCCGTAGTCTTCTTCCATTCTTTTGAGCAGCAATAACTGGCGGTCTGTCCAGACAGTGTGGAC
>NZ_JBOFLP010000111.1:0-8676 GCF_051657925.1 Chroococcidiopsis sp. | reverse complement strand
AGAGTATAGGCTTTGTGCCGAAAATCCTGAAGTTTGTCAAAATTACTCATGGTCAAGTGATTTGAAACGTCTTTGACCATGAAGCGAGCGGAATCAACGATCTGACCGCTTTTCTTTGCTAATTAGTCTAAACTCCAGTAAATCAAGCATCATTTTAAGCCAAAAAAAAGTAGGGTGGGCATTGCCCACCCTACTAACAAGTAAACATTAAACAACAGATAATTTCTGCTCTTTCTCTTGCATGTATTCGGTGACGATTTGCCGGAATTGTTCGCCTTCAATTGTTTCGTTATCGACTAACAAATCCACTAGCCGATCGACTAAATCGCGATTTTCGCGGATAATTGTCCGAGCTTTTGTAAATGCTTCAGTCGCGATCGCTCTAACTTGATTGTCGATTTTTCTTGCCATCTCTTCGGAATATTCCGATCGCTCCATCCACTCTCGTCCCAAAAATACCTCGTTATCTGGGCTTTCTAAAGCGACTGGACCCAAATCTGACATTCCATATAATGTCACCATTTCTCGCGCTAGGTTAGCAACCATTTTTAAGTCTCCAGAAGCGCCCGTAGTGACTTCTGAATCGCCAAATACTTCGGCTTCAGCGGCTAATCCTCCCAGGGCGATCGCAATTCGGTCTAAAATCCAAGCGCGACTCCGCAAGTAGCTACTGTCTACGTTTTCTTCATCGGGTACGGTTTGGGCGAAGCCGCCAATTCCACCCGAACGAGGAATAATTGTCACCTTATTTAAAGGATCGGAATTTTTCAGCAGCGTAATTAATAAAGCGTGCCCGATTTCATGGTAAGCCAGCAATTTCTTTTTCTTACTGTCTAATAAAGGTGTCAGCGTCATCCCAATCGTAATGCGGTCGATCGCATCCATAATTTCCAACGGTGTAATCGCCTCTTTGCGCCGCCTTGCCGTCAGAATCGCCGCTTCGTTGAGTAAATTCGCTAAATCTGCACCAGAAAAACCAGGCGTGCGTTGGGCGATTGCTTCTAAAGAGACGGAATCATCGACTTTCTTATTGCGGGCGTGGACTTGTAAAATTCCCAATCGTCCTTTGTATGCTGGCAGATCGACTGTGACTTGGCGATCGAATCGACCAGGACGTAATAATGCTGCATCGAGTACGTCAGGACGGTTGGTAGCAGCAATGATGATAATTCCCGTATTGCCTTCAAACCCGTCCATTTCTGTGAGTAATTGGTTGAGAGTTTGCTCTCTCTCGTCATTTCCACCGCCAATTCCCGCACCTCTTTGTCTACCCACTGCGTCAATTTCATCGATAAATATTAAGCAAGGGGCATTTTCTTTCGCTTTCTTAAATAAATCTCGCACCCGCGACGCGCCCACACCGACAAACATTTCGACGAATTCGCTCCCGGAGATGCTGAAAAATGGGACTGCTGCTTCCCCGGCGATCGCTTTTGCCAGTAGAGTTTTTCCCGTACCTGGAGGTCCAATTAGCAATACTCCTTTAGGAATTTTTGCCCCAACTGCGGTAAATTTCTCTGGCTGTTTGAGGAAAGTCACCACTTCTTGCAATTCTTCTTTGGCTTCATCAATCCCCGCTACGTCATCAAATTTGATGCCCGTTTTAGCTTCCATTTGAAATCTAGCGCGAGACTTCCCAAAACTCAGGGCTTGATTAGAAGAATTAGCTGAACGACGTAACAATAGCAACATCAACGCCATCAGAGGCACGATCCAGAGTAAATTTGCTAGCAGACCCATTGCAGCCCTACTATCAGCGGAAGAATTGACTTCCAATGGGACTTGTCTATCTCTTGCTTTGTTGATTAATTCTGGATTTTGTTGTAATAACAATACTTCTTTAGGTGGTTCGTCCGCCTTTTGTCCCTCGAGCTGAACTTTAGCAATATTCTGCGCTGGGTCAAGCTCTATTCTAGTGACATCTCCGCGATCGATGCTGCGTAACAATTCGCCGTAATTCAGCGTATTGGAATTTTCTCTTTGTGCCAGTACCGGAGTACCTACAAGCATTGACTGCAATATCATTCCGCTTGCTGCCAAATGCCATAGACTTCGCTTCGCCATATTCATAGCTTTACTACCTGCTGGCGATCGCCGATCTAATGACTGTTTGCGCGAACCTCTCATATTAGAATGCCCTCTGTCGCTGCCTTGACCCATAAACTGTTTTGCTAAGAACGGTAGGTACGATCCACCGTTCTATTTCATACTTAACAGATTGAAGAGATTTTGCCTTAGCTCCAGCTATAAACTCAATTCTTCCAATCTCTAGTGTAACTTCCTTACTCAGGGAGCAGGGAGTAGGGAGTAGGGAGTAGCGAGCAGTCAACCTTCAAATCCACCCTCGTCTCTTCTTACGCACCACGCAACTACCAACTACCCATTACTACTACCTCAAATTTGACATCCCTTAGTAAAAGTCGCTATATTTAATTTAAACATACTCGTAATGAGTATGAATAGCAATAAATAAAACTTGTAGAGAGTGAACGATTAGTTTGTAGATGAAGATATTCTAGTTTTTATTTTGCAATAGTCAGCAAATATCGTCAATAAGGATTGAGATATGGTTAAGATTGTGGGTATCGGTGGCAGCTTGCGGAAAGATTCCTACAGCCAACTCGCATTAGAAATTGCAGCAAGGCGAGTCGAAGCACTAGGAGCAGAGGTAGAGATTTTAGATTTAAGGCAGATGCAGTTACCCTTTTGCCACGGGGGCGATGAGTATCCAGGCTACCCAGATGTAGAGCGGTTGCAGAATACCGTCCAGCAGGCTGATGGCTTAATTTTGGCTACACCAGAGTACCACGGTAGCGTTAGCGGCGTACTAAAAAATGCTTTGGATTTGATGAGTTTCGACCAGCTAGATAGTAAAGTTGCAGGACTGATCAGCGTGTTAGGCGGTCAACCAAATAGCAATGCTCTCAACGATATGCGGTTAATCATGAGATGGGTTCACGCTTGGGTTATACCAGAACAAATTGCGATCGGACAAGCGTGGAAAGCTTTTGGAGCTGATGGCAAGCTATTGGATGAAAAATTATCGCAACGCTTCGATCAATTTGCTCAAAGTTTAGTCGAGAATACGCGCAAATTGCGCGGTGTTTCCTAGAAATGTAGAGACGTTGCATGCAACGTCTCTACATTTCTAATGGTGGTGATGGTGATGATGTCCGTCGTCGTGATGGTGGTGGTGGTGAGCAGACACAACCGCTAACTGAGGATTAACTGAGAGTGCCTGCTCTGATAGAAGGGCAGCAATTTGAGGATTTGCCCATTCTGCTGCCATTTGCAGAAAGCGGGAATGAGCATTTACGCAGGGCATTTGCACGTAGCTAATTGTGGAATGCTTGCGACGCAAGTTGTGAATGATGTGGTCTACGTCTAGTAGAGTTTCATGATTTTCTGTGGCAAAACCAATTGGCATGAAGACGATCGCCGTTGCGCCCAAATCGATCAGATTTTTTGCTGCTAGGAATGCATTTGGCTGCGTCCATTCAATGAGAGGAGTATCGTGGTTGAGCCAGCCTACAGAGATCAGTGGATAGCGGTGGATGAGTTGTTCTCTAACTAGTTCGTATAGAGCTTCACTTTCTGCAATCCCCGACGTGAAACCCTTAGCTTTGTGGGGACAACCGTGATTCATTAATACGATGCCGATTTGCGAAGGTAGGTAGGCAGACGCAAGTTCGGCGGCGATTTTTTCTTCTACCAACTGCGCCATCAAATTGATGTAGGCAGGTTCGTTGTAGAAAGAAGGAATATAGCGTTGACCCTTCAGCCAGTGTTCTTCACCATCAGCTAATTTTGCTAAGGCATTATTGACTTGTTCGACAGCAATGCCGCTGGTAAAAATAGAATCGACAACCAGTAGAGGATAAATCAGTAGTTTGTCAAATCCTTGTGCCTTGATTTCTGTGAGAACTTGCTCTGGAAGGTAGGGAGCGCAAAAGTTAAAGGCTTTAAAAACCTGGACGCGATCGCCCCATTTAGCCTGTAGCTCTTGCTCGATCCCCGCCCGTTGCTGCTCGAAAATCGCATTATGGGGGGAAACAAAGTGGTTGTGTTGATGCTGCCACTCGTGCAAGTCAAACATTGCCAATAGCTTTGCTAAAGGAGGATAGATCCACGTTGGCACGGGGGCAAATTTAGCTGTAAGTAGATTTAAAGCTTGTTCGTTATAGTTGGCGAAATCTGCATAGCTTTCAACTTCACCATAACCCATTAGTAAAACGGCAACTCTGTCTTGGTTAGAATTTGGAGCTGGCGCTTGAGGTTGTTGTTTCTCTGGAGTTGCTACCAATTTCCTTGCCTCGCCTGAATAAATGTTCTGCCAGTCTTTGATGCTTGTAGCAGGGAGAGTACAAATTCTCATACCCCGCGATCGCTGGTACTACTCTTACTCACACTAGGTTAGCATCCCCTATGGGGGGATTGGTCTATCTATGGAGGAAATCTTTATGAAGGGGTGAGGAGTGAGGAGCAAGGAGCAAGGGAGCAGGGAGCGGGGAGCAGGGAGCACAGGGAGCAGAGGAGCAGAGGGGCAGAGGAGCAGGGGAGGCTGGGGGAGCGATCGGGAGCGATCGGGAGCAAAACAATTCATGCATTCAAAATTCTCTACACCCCACACTTCCCACACTTCCAATACTTCCCACACTTCCAATACTTCCCACACTTCCCACACTTCCCACACCCCACACCCTTTCATCGCGCACCACTCACCACTCTCTTTCCCTCACTCCTCGCTCCTTACTCCTCGCTCCTCATTCAAGCAACGATCGCCCGATCTCGTCCTTCTTGTTTAGCGCGATAGAGAGCGGTATCGGCAGCTTTGAGAATGGCTTCTCCCTCTAATCCGTGTTTGGGAAAGCTAGCGACTCCTAAAGATAGAGTTATTGCTCCTACAGGTTGACCGAAAGATTCGACATGTAGTTGTTTGACAGCGGCGCGAATTTGTTCGGCACGTAATTGCGTTACCCCAAGGGAAGCTTCGGGAAGAATGAGAATAAATTCCTCTCCACCGTAACGACAAGCAATATCCGAACCTCGGACGTAACTTTGCAAGCAGCGTCCCAATTCCCGTAACACGGCATCGCCAGCATCGTGTCCGAGAGTGTCGTTGATCCGCTTGAAGTAATCGACATCGAGCATGATGATGGACAGTGGCTGTTGCTTGCGATCGCAACGTAGCATTTCCCGCTCTAAAGCTTCTTCCATATAACGTCGATTGAATAAACCAGTCAGCGAGTCGCGAATGCTCTGGTTTTTCAAAGTCTCGCGGAGTTTTAAATTAGCTAAAGTCGGAGCGATATGTTCTGCGACTCCAATCGCCAGTTGTCTTTTGGCAGGGGAAAGAACGCCCTTTTCTAGCGAACCGAGATAAAGCACGCCGAAGGTTTCTCGATGCGCCATCAAAGGCACGCACAAGGACTCAGCTGGTAAGCTGTGGTGTACGTGTTTGCAGAGCAAACCATCGTCGGCATCATCAACCCAATGAGGTTTACCCAAGCGGAGCGCCCAACAATCATCGGGATTAAAAGCTTGCTGATTTGCTAAGAGGGGGACTCCCCAGGTAGCAACTGGTTCTAGTAAACTTTTCGTGTTGCGGTTGAGAAAAATTCCCCCCGATGCCTGTGGGAACAGAGATTGCACGAGTTGAGCTAGGGTAGTGCAAGCTTCTTCCAGCGTCAGACAAGCTTGTAGTACATCAACGGTATAGCTGAGGTAGGTAATTTCGTGGTTGCGCTGTTTGAGTTCGTTGACCCAATTACTCAGTTGCTCGTTAGCTTGCACTCTTTCTGCTTCCGCTTGCTTGCGTTCGGTTACATCAGTACCAGAGGCAATAATGTAACTAATTTTACCGCTGGCATCGTACATCGGTGTGAAAGCAAAGTCAATCGTGATGAATCGATCGTCGCCTACTTTTGCTTCGCCTTCATAACGCACTTTTTCACCCTGACTGACGCGATCGATCGCCGATCGCAACTCGGCTTGTACGGTAGGAGAGTAAGACCACCAGTAAGTTTGAATCAGAGATTTACCCAAAACATCTTTGGGCTGAAGATCGGCTGCATCTAATAAAGCTTGATTGGCTTCGATCAGCGTGCCATCAGCCGAGAGAACGGCAACAAAGGAGAATAAGCTATTGATAATGTTACGTAAATGCTGTTCGCTGTGACGCAGGCTTTCTTCAGCAGTGGAATGAGCCGTAACGTCTATACCACAGGCGATCGCGTACTCTACTAACCCTTGGCGATCGCGCAGGATCGTATTTGTCCAAGCAATGCGGCGAGTATTACCATCTCGGTTGAGACAGTAACCTTCGTATTGGCTTGCCGATTGGTTAGCAAGTAAATTTTCCCAGTGAGTTTTGGGCAATTCAGCTTCACCAGGGAGCGAAAATAATTCCCAAAAAAACTTTCCTTTAACTTCTGTTGCCGTGCGAGCGGTCATTTCTTCGCAGGTGCGATTACAGCGAAGAATTTTCCCTTGCGGGTCGAGAACCACCACCAAAACGCCTGCGGTATTGAGGATTGATTCCGAAAAATCTCGTTCCTGGGCGATCGCCTCGGTCATCTGCTGGCGCTCTCTCATCTCGCGATCTGTAAAACCGTAGACTCCAGTTAAGAGCAACATATTCAGGCAAATAGCAGCGGCAAAGGCAAACATGGTTTGACGTGTGCGCGTAAATTCTGCTTGCGACTGCTTCTGTAACAGAGCGTACTCCGTGCTTTCCATGTCTTGGACGATCGCTTCAATTTTATCCGTGAGATACTTCGATTTCTCTAACAAGGTAGTTTGGGAAGCGGCTGTAGCTCCTTTGGTTTTTCTTAAAAAAGTTGCTCGTTCGATTTCAGTAATTTTTTGCTCGATTAAGGGTTGCAGAGTTGACAAACGGCGCTGTTGGTGAGGATTGTTGTTAGTTTCCTGCTGGAGATGGATGACTTTGGTTTGAATGTCTCTTGCCGCGTCGTAGTACGGTTCTAAATAGCTAGGTTGTCCAGTAGCGATATAGCGATGTTTGGCGATCGTTGCCTTCTGCATGGAGGCATGGATGTCTTTCAAGTCTTCGAGGACGCGATAGTGCTGGATTTGTTTGTCATTATTGCGCCCTAGACTAGTCAGAGTGTGATGAGACACTGCCCCTACCCCAAGTAACGTTGCTGAAGCTAAACCCAAGCCAACCGCCATGCGGGTGAAAAAGCGCTTGTTACTGGGATGTTGGCGATTGACTGTCGATGTCGATGAAAGGCGATCGCTTCTTTGTTCCAGCAACTTCACAACTTGACGACCTAAAGACTGCAATGCTTCTATCTGCTGCAAATCAAGTTCTCGCGCCGTGCGGTCGATCGCGCACAAACTCCCAATTGCGCGTCCTTCCGCAACAATTAGGGGAACGCTGGCATGAAAGCGAATGTAGGGCTGGGAACAAACCCAGGGATGGGTAGCAAACTGAGAGTCTGTGGAAGCATCGGTGACAACGAAAACGTCTTTTTGTTGTAGCGCTCGTCCGCACAACGCCAGATCGCGCGAGAGGGCATCGATCTGCCAACCAAAACACGCCTTAAACCACTGGCGATCGAGATCGATAAAACTAATGCTAGCAATAGGAACGCCGCAAATTAACGCTGTCAATCGCACAATTTCATCGAACTCTGGTTCTGGCGGTGTATCGAGAATTTGACACCGATAGAGAGCTGCTAGTCTGGCGGCTTCATCTTCTAGCAGCGTTGAATTTCCAATAAAAGATTTTGTTTTTGATAACTTTTCTGCTGAGGCATTCAGCCGTTGGTGGGCGGCGGTCATCATCTAAACTCTAGATACTTAAAAACAAGGTTTGTATTATTCAAAGTTTCGTTTCGAGAAGCCAGGAGTAACTACAGTAAGAACACTGAAAGACTTCTTAAAACTTTCTAAATTCAACTCATGAAAGTCGTTATTTGTGCGGGAATTCACGATTTGCATCTGACTCAAGCGTTAATCACAGCCTTCGAGTCAAGTTTTACCTCTCTATCGCAGCTAAAAGAAACGGGAAATTTACTGGTTTATTCTCCGCCATATCCGTATTTATCCTTATCTGCTGTAGGCATTTTACAGTTTCTTCACGCTCGCCTCGGTAGTCCAAAAACAGCGCCGCCGTTGATTTTCCTCGGTTTTAGCGCCGGAGTCGTAGGCGCACTTGGTGCAGCCTGGGGATGGCAGCTAATGGGAGGCAAAGTACGCGCTGCGATCGCGGTAGACGGCTGGGGAGTGCCTTTATTTACCAACTTTCCTTGCTACCGCCTCAGTCACGACTACTTTACCCACTGGACTTCCGCCCTCTTAGGTGAGGGAAACGATAGCTTTTATGCCGATCCGCCAGTAGAGCATTTGGTACTATGGCGATCGCTGCCAACGATTACAGGTTGGTGGGTACACTCAGATGGGGCTTACTCCCAACACCGTACTTACCTGACGGCAGCTGAATTTTTGTCTATGCTTTTAAAACGACACGGGAACGAGGAGTGAGGAGCAAGGAGCGAGGAGTGAGGGGAATTTGGAAGTCAGAAGTCAGGAGCCAGGAGTCAGAAAAATGTATTTAGATGCTCCCTCAACTCTCTTCTCCCCCTCAGCCCCTCAGCTCTTTTATATCCCCTTGTCCTCTTTCCCTCGCTCCTCGCTCCTCACTCCTCACTC
>NZ_JBOFLP010000110.1:0-13132 GCF_051657925.1 Chroococcidiopsis sp. | reverse complement strand
GGTTTGATTCATTGGCAACTTTTAGCAAGCTTATATATTACTTCTCTCGTTTTTTTCGGCGATTTTATGCCAAACTTAAATCTTAGACAAAAAAATTTGTCCGCGAGTTCGACGATGGCGACAAAAGCTTTGTGTAGTGGCACTTTTGCGGTGAAGGCTAGAGAGAAATAGAGTCGCTTTACAAAGTCATTTATCTAAAGAAATGTTACGAAAAGCTGGCTTTAGTTCGCATAACTACTGTTTTTTCAAATAGGTAAGTTGACTTGATGAGTGCAATCTATATCAAATGGAGTGAGAAATTAGGAAGAGTAAGTTTTCTAGCAACAGGAGTAGCACTAGCTTGCTGGGTAGACAGTGCCAGCGCCCAGATTACGCCCGATAACACGATGGGTGGGGAAAATTCTAGAGTCACATCCTCAGGAAAGGTAGATGCGATCGATGGCGGCGCTACTAGAGGCACTAACCTGTTTCACAGCTTTCAAGAATTCAATGTAGAGGATGGACGAGCTGCTATTTTTAATAATCCGGCTGGTATCGCAAATATTTTAACAAGAGTCACGGGGGCTAACCCATCCAATATTCTCGGAACGCTAGGTGTAGCGGGCAATGCTAACCTATTTTTGCTCAATCCTAATGGGATTATTTTCGGACCTAATGCCAGACTGGACGTAAGGGGATCGTTTGTGGGGAGTACGGCTAGTAGCATCAATTTTGCCGATGGCACATCTTTTAGTGCGACTGCTCCCACAACAACACCTTTGCTGACAATTAGTGTACCGATGGGCTTGCAGATGGGGCAGAATCCAGGCGCGATCGCCGTGCAAGGGAATGGATACAATCTATCGTTTTCAGATATTTTCTCACCCACCATCAAGGGAAGTGACTCAATCGGTTTGCAGGTATCACCTGGGCAAACTCTCGCATTGGTTGGGGGCGATGTAGACATTCAAGGCGCTACTCTCACAGCGACACAAGGACGGATTGAGTTAGGCAGTGTCGCTGATGGACAAGTGAGCCTCAATCGGGTTCCCGAAGGCTTGGCGCTGGGCTATCAAAACGTACAGCGCTGGGGAGATATTCGTTTATCACAACGGGCGTTAGCAGATGCTAGTGATGGTTCGATTCAAGTACGGGGCAACAATGTACTGCTTGCTGATGGCTCGCTGCTGTTAATTCAAAACCAAGAGCGAGGTGGGGGAAGGATAAACGTGAATGCTGCCTCTAATGTGAAATTGAGTTCACCTGGCACAGACTATAGGATTTCAGGTGGTATCAAAAGCGAAAATTTGGGAGCAATGAGTGGAGCAGATATCGCGATTTTCTCTCGGCAGTTGACAATCCAAGATGGGGCATTTCTAGGTACTAGTACTTTCAGCTCCGGCAGAGCTGGCAATGTAGTTATAAACGCCTCTGATTCGATGCAAGTCATCGGGTTTTCATCTATTAGTCCTTTTGTAGGCTCCGGCGTGGGAAGTAGAGTTTTCGGTAGTTCCGGCGATGCCGGAGATGTCACAGTCTCAACCGGAAAATTCACTGCACTGGATGGAGGATATTTGGTATCTGTCAGTCTTGGAACTGGCAGGGGAGGAGATGTGACTGTGAATGCCAATCGCTCTGTAGAACTGCGCGGAAGAGCACCATTTACCGGATCTGCTTTAAATGCGGCAGCTAATAACCAAGGAAATGCGGGAAAATTGACAATTAACACTTCAAAGTTGCTCGTGCAGGATGGAGCGTTAATCACTTCTGGAACTACTGGTATGGGTAATGGAGGCAGTCTCACGATCAATGCCAGAGAGTCTGTAGAGGTCAGCGGTCCACGCTTGGGATCTTTTCCTCCCAGTTACATTGGCTCAGTTGCCGATCGAGCGAGTGAAATCATCCGACAGGTGATTCTGTCGCCCCCAGTGCCGACTGGATTTTCAGGAGACGCGACAATCAACACACCGAGATTGAGCGTGACCGATGGTGCATTTGTTGGTGTCAGCCATAATGGAATCGGTGATGCCGGAACATTACGGCTGAATGCCAACTCGATTTTTGTAGACACTGGCGGGGTAATTTCTGCGGCAACTCTATCTGGACAAGGGGGTAATCTCAACCTACAAGTACGGGATTTGCTAGTGTTGCGCCGTGGAGGACAAATCACCACATCGGCGGGTGGTACGGGTAATGGTGGCAATATCAGAATTAATACGCCCTTCCTCATTACCATCCCCAATGAAAACAGTGACATCAGAGCCAATTCGGTGAATGCTCGTGGTGGTAATGTCACGATCGATGCGACTGGAATCTTCGGCACGCAGTTTCGAGATCGGGCAGACGATCGCACCAGCGATATTACTGCAACTGGAGGCAGTCCCCAGTTGAGCGGGAATGTGGAACTTGACGTACCCGAAATCGACCCCAACAGTGGCTTAGTTAACTTGCCATCAGTTCCAGTTGACACCCAAATAGCACAGACTTGTACTCCTAGTAGCGCTCAGAATCAAAGTGAATTTATCGTTACTGGTCGCGGCGGCTTACCCCCCAATCCCACCCAAGTACTCAGTAGCGATGCAATTTCGATCGATTGGGTCGCACTTCAACCGACAACAGAAAACCAATCTAGTCCAACTCCAGCTACCAATTCCACTACACCACCAGCACCAATTATAGAAGCACAAGGGTGGGAATTCGATCGCCAGGGCGAAGTCATTCTTACCGCCTCTAACGTCCCCGCACCGCCCCAGAATTCCTGGCAGTCTTCTGCTGTATGCAATCCCTCCTAATTTGTCAAGGAAGTAGCGCGATCGCAATACTATTCTGATTAACTGTGAAATTCTTTTAGTTGTCACAACTGCTGTTTTTTTTAAATAGGTATGTTGATTTGATGAGAGCAATCTGTGCCAAATGGAGTGAGAAATTAGCAAGAGTAAGTTTAGGGGCGATCGCCGTAGCACTAGCCTGCTATTGTGACAGTGCGATCGCCCAGATTACGCCCGATAATACGATGGGTGGGGAAAATTCTAGAGTCACATCGTCAGGAGAGGTAGATGCGATAAATGGCGGTGCGACCAGAGGCGCTAACCTGTTCCATAGTTTTGAAGAATTCAATGTAGATGAAGGACGAGCCGCTATTTTTAATAATTCGGCTGGCGTTGAAAATATTTTAACAAGAGTCACGGGAGCTAACCCATCCAATATTCTCGGAACGCTGGGCGTAGCGGGCAATGCTAACTTATTTTTGCTCAATCCCAATGGGATTATCTTTGGCGCAAATGCCCGTTTGGATGTAGGGGAATCGTTTGTCGCCACCACAGCAGATGCAGTTGGATTTGGAGAACGAGGTGAGTTCAGTGCCACAAATCCCATCAACCCTGGATTACTGACGGTCAATCCTTCGGCTTTACTATTTAATCAAATGCGTGCCGCAGCTATTCAAAATAACTCAGTTGCAGATTCTGGTTTAAATCCATCTTCCGATTTTACAGCAAGAGGTTTGCGCGTTCCAGACGGCAAGA
This sequence comes from Chroococcidiopsis sp., assembly GCF_051657925.1. Taxonomy (NCBI): domain Bacteria; kingdom Bacillati; phylum Cyanobacteriota; class Cyanophyceae; order Chroococcidiopsidales; family Chroococcidiopsidaceae; genus Chroococcidiopsis; species Chroococcidiopsis sp. The sequence goes on along the minus strand of NZ_JBOFLP010000110.1, from coordinate 9,629 downwards.
GTTTGCTGTTGGTGGGCGGCGACATCAGTATGAATAGTGGAGGATTGTATGCTTTTGGTGGGCGGGTAGAGTTAGGTGGATTAGCAATTGCGGGAACGGTTGGGTTGAATGGAGAGGGGAATAATCTGAGTTTAAGTTTTCCCAACAGTGTAGAAAGAAGTGACGTTTTTCTGAGCAATGGCGCTCAAGTAAATGTAACTGCTGGTAATGGTGGTAGTATCGCGGTTAATGTTCGGAATCTAGAGATGACAGGAGGAAATAGTTTCCTGTATGCAGGAATAGCGAACGGGCTGGGTTCTGATAACAGTCAAGCGGGAAATATTGAGGTTAATGCCACTGGAGCAATTAATCTAAATAATGGCGGTCTCATTGCCAATCAGGTGGCACCAGAAGCAAGAGGACAAGGAGGCGATGTCAGGATCGGTGCTAGTACCTTGCGGCTTCAGGGTGGGGCACAGGTAGGTGCTGGTACATTTGGTGCGGGCAAGGGCGGAAGTTTAACCGTTGATGCTACTAACGTGCAACTGATTGGTACAAGTGCCGATGGTGAGTTTTCTAGTAGCTTGTATACTTCCGCACAGCCAAACTCAACAGGAGACGCGGGTGATTTAACGCTCAAAACTAATACCTTGCTAGCGCGAGATGGAGCTGTGGTATTTACTGGTACTTACGGTGCGGGCAAAGGGGGAAATTTGAGCATTGATGTCCAAGATGTGCAACTGATTGGTAAAAACGCTAATAGTCTCTTTCCTAGTGGCTTGGCTGCTGATGCACAGCCAAACTCAACAGGGGATGCGGGTGATTTAACGCTCAAAACCAATACTTTGCTAGCGCGAGATGGGGCTTCGGTATTTACTGGTACTTACGGTGCGGGCAAAGGGGGAAATTTGAGCGTTGATGCCCAAAATGTGCAACTGATTGGTACAAGCGCTGATGGTCACTTTACCAGTAGCTTGAATGCTTCTGCACAGCCAAACTCAACAGGAGACGCGGGTGATTTAACGCTCAAAACTAATACCTTGCTAGCGCGAGATGGGGCTACGGTATTTACTGGTAGTTTCAGTGCGGGCAAAGGGGGAAATTTGAGCGTTGATGCCCAAGATGTGCAACTGATTGGTATAAGCGCTGATGGTCAAACTCCCAGTGCCTTGGCTGCTTCTACACAGCCAAACTCAACAGGGAATGCGGGTGATTTAACGCTCAAAACTAATACTTTGCTAGCGCGAGATGGAGCTGTGGTATTTACTGGTACTTACGGTGCGGGCAAAGGGGGAAATTTGAGCATTGATGCCCAAGATGTGCAACTGATTGGTACAAGCGCTGATGGTCACTTTACCAGTGCCTTGGCTGCTTCTACACAGCCAAACTCAACAGGGAATGCGGGTGATTTGACAATCAAAACCAATACTTTGCTAGTGCGAGATGGGGCAGGAGTAAGCGTGCAAAGTCTCGGAACAGGAACTGCAGGCAACATGACATTAAATGCTCGCTCTATCCGTTTAAACAACTATGCCTCACTCAGCGCCAATACACAAAGTGCTAAAGTTGACCCGAATGGAGAGCAAGCGACAATTAATATTAACTCCAAAGATTTGTTCATCAGTCGCAATAGCAACATCTTTACCAACGCCACGGGAGAAAATGTCATCGGCGGCAACATTAACATCGACACCGATTTCCTGATTGCTGCGGAAAATAGCGACATCAGTGCCAATTCCGCTAACTTTCGTGGTGGAAACGTGCGAATCGATGCTTCTGGAATCTTTGGCACGCAGTTTAGAGCAGCGCCAGACGATCGCACCAGCGATATTACTGCGACTGGAGGCAATCCCCAGTTGAGCGGTAGTGTGGAACTTGACGTACCCGAAATCGATCCCAACAGTGGCTTAGTTAACTTGCCATCGGTACTAGTTGACACCCAAGTAGCACAAACCTGTACTCCTAGTAATACTCAAGCACAGAGCGAATTTATTGTTACTGGTCGCGGTGGCTTACCGCCCAATCCCACTCAAGTACTCAGTAGCGATGCAATTTCGGTTGATTGGGTTGCACTTGAACCCACAACAGAAAATCAATCTAGTCCAACTCCAACCACCAATTCCACTGCACCATTACCAACACCGATTGTAGAAGCAACTGGGTGGGTCATCGATCGCCAGGGCGAAGTCATTCTTACCGCCTCTAACGTCCCCGCACAACCCCATAACTCTAGGCAGTCTTCTGCGGGGTGCAAGCCCTCAACTCCTGAGAAGAAGTAGCGCGATCGCTTTACCATTCAAATTAACTGTGGAATTCTTTTAGTATCCGTCGCTTCAACGCAGGAACATGACAAGAAAACGGCGCGTATTTTTTCATACATTACTACCCTTGTGGAAGGCGAATCGCTTAAGTAAAGGTTGGCTCATCCAGTTGCTACTGGTGCTGCTCTCGGCATTTTTATGTATAGCCTTATCTTTGGTTTTTACCAAAACTACCGCTGTTTACTCTGCTGTCCCAAGCGGACAAAAAGCGATCGCCCAAACGCCGAACCTAGTACAACAGGGCAAATCCTTCTACGATGCGGGACAGTTTGCCCAAGCAGTTAAGGTTTTGCAACAGGCTACAGATGCCTTTAAAGCGAATGGGAACGAACTGGAACAAGCTATGGCTTTGAGCAATCTTTCCTTAACCTATCAGCAATTAGGACAATGGACGCAGGCTCAAAGCGCGATCGCGTCTAGTCTCGATTTATTAGGATATTCCGTTGAGAAGGGCAGGGGAGCAGGGGAGCAAGAGAGCAGAGAAGCAAATTCAATCCAAAATCTAGCAGTTCTTGCCCAAGCTCTAGACGTTCGAGGTCGCTTGCAATTAGCACAAGGACAATCTGAAGCCGCCTTAACTACTTGGCAACAAGCATCTGAGATCTACGCCAAAATAGGAGATAATGCTGGGTTAACTCGTAACCGAATTAATCAAGCCCAAGCCCTGCAAGCTTTGGGGCATTACCGACAGGCTCAAAAGACACTAGATGAGATAGAGCAAACTTTGCGAAAGCAGCCAGACTCCGCTCTCAAGGCTACAGGACTACGTAGCCTCGGCAATGTCTTGCGAGTTGTCGGCAATTTTAACACCTCTCGCCAAGTCTTGGAGCAAAGTTTAGCAATAACTCAGCAAATGGGCACAGACGCTTCAGGAACGCCACAGACTCAAGTGGGCGATACTCTGTTAAGCCTGGGTAATACAGCCCGCGCCCAACAACAGACTCAAACCGCTCTCAAGTTCTACCAACAAGCGGATAGTGCATCTGTTGCACCAAATACGCGCATTCAGGCGCAGTTGAATCAACTAAGTCTATTATTAGAAGATCGGCAATGGAATGCTGCTGAGAAACTATATCCCCAAATCCAAGCTTCTATTGTTAACTTACCCCCCAGCCGGACAGTAGTTGACGCTAGAATTAACTTTGCCAAAAGTCTGACACGGCTAAAACAACATGACAATGCGATCGCGGCTTCATGGCAAGACATTGCTCAGTTGCTAGCTACATCAGTCCAACAAGCAAAAGCTTTAGAAGATCGGCGAGCAATTAGTTATGCTCTGGGTAATCTGGGCGAACTATACGAACAAACCAAACAGTGGAACGAAGCGGAAAATCTCACCCAGCAAGCTTTATTTGCAGCACAGACAATCGACGCTACAGATATTGCCTATTTGTGGCAGTGGCAGTTAGGACGCTTACACAAAGAGCGAGGAAATATCCAGGGAGCGATCGCTGCTTACACCCAAGCAGTTGACAACCTGAGATCTCTGCGTAACGATTTGGTGGCTGTAAATCCCGATATTCAATTTTCCTTCCGAGATGAAGTCGAACCCGTCTATCGTCAGCTAGTCGATTTGCTGTTGCGTTCTGAAGCTGGCTCCGATCGCAACTTGGAAAATCTCGCCTCTGCTCGGACGACAATTGAATCTCTGCAATTAGCAGAACTAGAGAATTTTTTTCGCTCTGCTTGTTTAGATGCCAAGCCAGAATTACTCGATTCAATTGTTGACAAGGGCGATCGCACCGCAGCAGTAATCTATCCGATTATTTTACCCGATCGCCTAGAAGTCATTCTCAAGTTGCCGACGCAAAAAAATCTGCGCCGCTACACGACAAAAAAATCCCAAGTTGAAGTAGAAAAAACTCTAGAATTACTGCGGCAATACCTCAAAGAACCCGATCGCACTATAGACGTACAAAAATTATCCCAGCAGTTGTATAGCTGGTTGATTCAACCGCTTGAGGTTGAGCTAGAAAAAATGCAGGTGACAAAACTCGTATTTGTCCTAGATGGCAGCTTGCGGAATGTGCCGATGGGGGTTCTCTACGACGACAAACAACAAAAATATCTAATTGAAAAGTATGCGATCGCCTTAACTCCAGGTCTTCAATTACTCGAACCCACACCCTTACAACGGCAAAGATTAAGTGCCTTAACTGCTGGATTGAGTGAACCTAGGGAAGTTGCAGGCATTAAGTTTCCTCGACTGCCAAACGTGTTGTATGAATTAAAGCAGATCGAGTCGCAAGTGCCTAAAAGCGAAGAACTTTTTAATCAAAAATTTACTCAAGCAAATATTCAAACCCAAATTAATTCCAATCCCTTCACCGTAGTTCACATGGCAACTCACGGTCAGTTTAGTTCTAACCTAGAGAAAACTTTTATCCTGACCTGGGATCGACTTCTGAAGATCGATGAGCTAGATAATTTACTCAGAACTAGCGATACGAGTCGGTCTAGCGCCATTGAATTACTAGTTCTGAGTGCCTGTGAAACAGCTGCTGGAGACAATCGCGCTACTTTGGGACTTGCAGGCATAGCTGTACGGGCGGGGGCGCGGAGTACGCTAGCAACGTTGTGGCAAGTAGACGATCGCTCTACTGCCCGCCTCATGAGTGAATTTTACCGCCAGTTAGCCAATACTAATTTGACTAAGGCTGAAGCACTTCAAAAAGCTCAACTCGCTTTGTGGAACGATAAGACGCAAGACTGGAAACGTCCTTATTTCTGGGCAGCTTACGTTTTAGTGGGCAATTGGCTTTAATTCCTTAACCCCAATTGCGACTTTCCGTAGCACCCGCCCCTGCTTTTGAGAATTGAGCTAACGAGCTGTATATCCACCATCAATTGGCAAAGCTACTCCTGTGATAAAGGCTGCTTCGTCACTGACTAAAAATAAACCACCCTCTTTATCCTCATCCTTTCAGCAGCGCCGATTTCTGCAACATCATCGGTTCTTGTGGCTCTAAATCTTGAAACAACGGCGTACTCAGGTAGCGTTCGCCAAAGCTGGGCAGGATCGTGACAATTAATTTTCCTTTGTTCTGAGATCGCTGGGCTACACGAATTGCCGCACATAATGCCGCACCAGAGGAGATCCCAGAGAGTAGACCTTCTTCTTTTGCCAATCGCCGACCGTAAGCGATCGCTTCCTCATCAGTCACAGCAATCACTTCATCAATTAATTCAACTTTCAGGACTTGGGGAATAAATCCAGCACCAATACCCTGAATTTTGTGCGCTCCTGGTTGTCCTCCCGATAAAATTGGACTATTAGCAGGCTCAACCGCGATCGCTTGAAAACTTGGTTTGCGTGCTTTAATTACCTCTGCTACGCCAGTAATCGTTCCACCAGTACCGATTCCAGCTACCATTATATCTACTTGCCCATCTGTATCTGCCCAGATTTCTTCTGCTGTTGTCTCACGATGAACCTGCACGTTAGCTGGGTTACGAAACTGTTGCAGCATATAGGCATTGGGAATTGTGTTAACTATTGCCTGCGCTCGCCTAATTGCACCATTCATCCCTTCAAAGCCTGGTGTAAGTTCGAGTTTGGCTCCATAAGCTCGCAGCATGGCTCGTCGTTCGTGGCTCATCGTATCTGGCATCGTCAAGATCAACCGATATCCCTTAGCAGCTGCTGCCATTGCTAAGGCAATTCCCGTATTTCCTGAAGTGGGTTCGACTAAAGTCGTCTTCTGTGGACTAATCAATCCCTCTTGCTCTGCTGCATCTATCATGCTGACACCAATTCGATCTTTGACTGAGGCAGAAGGGTTCATGCTCTCTAGTTTCACCACAATTTGCGCTACACAACCCTCAGCTAGCGGGATGTTGTTCAGCTGTACTAGGGGAGTACGACCGATTAATTCTGTAATGTCTTTTGCAATATGCATGGCTTGAATTATTTGTTAGTTGTCAAAAGAACGATGAATTGGCAGTTTTCAGCTTCTTTAATGTGGGGGACAAGAAGTTACCATATTTCAGGGAAAGCTATGTTGCCGCAATGCACGTTAGCAGGAATTGCTTCCATCATCTTTTGCGGCTCTGGTAGCTCCAAGTTGGTCATTATTTTAATGAACCTAGCGCGGTCACGTCCGGTGAACCGAGGATTCCACCGCTTTTCCTCCTCAATTGTGGATACTGTACATCCTCGGTAGTCATGGGCAGGGTACACTAGCGTTTCCTCTGGCAGCGTAAATAGCCGTTGCGTTACCGAATCGAACAGAATTCCTGCATCACCGCCTTGAAAATCAGTGCGACCACAGCCTCGGATCAACAGAGCATCTCCTGTCAGTACGCGAAGCTCCTTTGGAGCCGCTTCGCTAACGTCATTAACTTGGTAAGCCATGTGACTATCAGTATGACCAGGGGTGGCGATCGCTTGGATGAGGATGCTCCCAATTAGCAGCTTTTCTCCATCTCGAATAAACTTGTCAGCACGCGTTACCTGAGCCTTTTCTGGCAATACTCCCAGGCATCCTGTCAGCTCTCGTAGTTTGGCAGTTGCAGTGATATGGTCGGCGTGGATGTGGGTTTCTAAACAATAACGTAGCTTGAAGCCAAGCTCTTGAAGGAGATTGCGATCGCGCTCAACTTGTTCTAAAACTGGATCGACCAGCACAGCTTCTTTTGTGTTCGGATTGGCAATTAAGTAAGTATAAGTCTTGGATTCATCATCGAACAACTGCCGAAAAAACATATGTAATTCTCCTGAAGTGCTAGTTAATGCTTGTGACTTCAAGCCGGTTCTATTGACCCTCTTTTGTTACTATAGATAGAGTAAAATCAAAGAGAGATTTAACTTGCCATAGCCTACTCAATAGGAAAAGCTCGAAAACCATTCATAATTTCTATCAGCTTAAAGAAATCTCGTTTAATTCTAGGAATTGAAAATACTCTCAACCACGGTTGGATTAAATACCAGAAGATATAAAGCTGGATAATCAGCCTTAAGTTGTTCAGAGCACTCTTCCAATTAGTTCCTGCTTCCCCCCAGGGATGCTGACTAAATTCCTTGGTAGTTTTCGCAAAATTCAGGGAATTTTCTCTGTTCAAATTACCACTCTTTGCCGAATTTACCTCTGATAATTTAAACTGCGAAGCGTGTAGACTGACTAAGAGATAAGTACTAAAAACTATTTCCCACCACCGCTCGATGCTGTGATAATCTGTCAGGCGGAAGTCTGCCCAACCTAACTGATTTTTTACCTGCTTAAAACCATATTCAATCCAATTCCTTAAGCTGTCAAGTTGACCGAGAACTTGTTGAATCTTACTTGGGATAGTAGTCGTGATAAACCAAGTATTTGAAGCGTCTGGTTTGGGACTAGATTTGGTAATTTCAAAATAGCGCAGTTCGCGACGCTTACCAAAGATTATTTCTCGGATGTAACGAGTCTCTGCACTCCGGTGAGAAAGCTTCTGTTCGTAAGCCTGCCAACGGTTATAGCGAACTCTCTGTTGTGGCGACAGCCACACGACATGATTGCTGCGAATCGCCACGATGAATTGTAGTTTTAGCTTTACTAATAACTCAATCACATCTCCACTTTCCCCATACAATCTATCTACCAATACCAAAGAGATATTAAAACCAAAATCTCGCAGTTCTTGCAAAATTTCTACCGAAGCGTTGCGGTTTAGTTTTGTACTTATCTTTTTCTTGAAGTGTTGACCGTGGTTTAAAAACTTTAAACAGCAATGGATGGGTAATATTATCAACGACTGCGGCTATCATGAACTGAAAACTTTACCATTGGCAGTTTTCCCTAAGTTTCCAATATATTGTTTGGCTACATAATCAGTACATGACCCTTTTTTCTCATCTCCTGTTTCATCAATACATACTGTTATTGGTTGCTCTCCAATTGTGACTTTAGTTAACCACAATCGGATTTCTCAAAATGCTTTGACATCCCAGACTGCATCCCGCAACAAATGATGCAATCCTTGCCCATCCTTCAAACCTACTACTATTCTGGCAATCTGCGGTAAAGATTTCCGTGGCAGTTCACTCATCATTCCTATATGCAGGAACTTAAAGTATTCATAATTTCTCACATCCCCGAACAGGTTTTGATATGTTTGGCAATACTCATCCACAAATGCCACTGTTGCTCGTGGCTCACGCGGCTCAACCATACTCTCTACCTACAATTCAGCCAGTTTCTTTTGTTTTTCTCTCCAGTATAGTAACAAAAGAGGGATTGAGGTGGAGGTAGCAGTACAGCTAAATACAGCTATTTATCCCCATCCCAAGAGCTGTTTCTGCTCAGATACGCTAGCGTTTTAGAGGTGAACCAAGTTACTTATTCGGTTGAGGAGACATCCGTAGATAAGGCTTGACCTCTTTATAGCCTTTGGGAAACTCCTGCTTTCACTCATTACGATCTTCGATCGAAGGAACGATAAAAGTATAATTTGATTCACTGAAGGTCTCGTTCTAAGAAAATTTGAGAACGATTCATTCTCAAATCCTTTCTAGCAAGTTGAAGCAAATTAAGCCTCTAACCAGCTTAAGCTTAACGAGCAGAGAAGCGGAATGGTTGTGTCGCAAAAACGGAAAAATGATAAAGTGGAAAAGCTAAAAACTTCTACTCGCCTTTCGGATTACAGTTGTAGATAAGCGGTTGTGTCGCAAATACTTTTTATTAACAAACGCTCTGTATCGTTTGCGTTACCTTAAATAAACAAACATTTTATCAGCAAGATTTGAGAACTATGGCGCTTATATAGTAAACACTTTAGCTTCATTGTCGCCCCCCAAAGGTTTTTAGTCAAAATTCCAGTCTGAAAGCATTGATAGAATTTCAGCTAAGCATTTCTATCTAGAGATAGGTGTCTCTCCTTTCTTTACAAATATTTTGAGCTGCAGTTAATAATAAGTACAAGATTTGAGCCTTAAAAAGTTAATCATGAAAAAGAGATTGAATCTCCTTTTGTTTTATCATCATTTTAGTCATTGAAATTGCATTTTTATACTCCGATCGCAGGGTGGTTTTTATGAAGTCTACTCAATGGCTTTTAATTCAATCGTTATACTGAAAAAATATTTTCCCCGAAGTTGGGGCTGCTACAGTCGTTGCAATTATTAGTATAGACAATCTCGATCTTTCTCGGGCTTTTGTGCTATTCCTATCGATCGCAATGCTACTCAGGTTAGTCTGGAATAGTGCAATCTTAACTCATGGCTTGGGACATGCGATCGCGATCGCCACTCTCGACCGACAACTATACGCCTTGAATATTGTCAATATTCTCGAACATAGAAGTATCGCTGCTACATTGCGCTCGCTACTGCCTTTTGGGCCAATATTTATTCCT
>NZ_JBOFLP010000109.1:0-4362 GCF_051657925.1 Chroococcidiopsis sp. | reverse complement strand
AATGAAGGTAGTAGAAGCGGTAAAGAAATTTTGGCGTTTGGCTTCCAGCGCTATAAAATTGGCTCTGTAGTCGGTTCCCCCACAGCAGGAGCAGTTGTTGGTGGTCGTCCTTTTATCATGTCAAATGGTAGCGTCCTTTATTTAGCCGTTGCTGACGTGATAATTGATGGCAAATATCGGCTAGAAGGCAAGCCCATCACTCCAGATATTACCGTTCCCTTTACTTTAGAATATGCCCAAGGCGCAGACCCGCAAAAAGAACGAGCGATCGGAATAGTTATCAGGGAGCAGGGAGCAGGGAGCAGAGAATAACAACCAATGACCAGTGACCAATGACCAATGACTAATGACCAATTAGAACGATTAGAATCGCTCAAGGCTGGAATCATAGCGGCTGCAACTTTAGCTTTGGCGTTCGTCGTTACCACCTTCGTAAATAACTTCTTGCTTACCCCTAGCGTTTTCAGTTTCTCCAGCTTGTTTGCAGGAGCGATCGCAGTCGTTTGTGGCTTTCTATTTGGCGTGACATATCGCTATATCATTCGGGAGGATAGCAATATTCAGTTAAAAACTGGGGCTATTATGGCTTTTGGTTGCGTGCGCGGCTTAACTCAAATTGAAATGGCACTGCAATCCTCCCAGAAAATCTTACCCGCGATCGCTACTGCTGGAGAAAGTATAGTCTGGTTTGCCCTTGCCGCGATCGCCCTATCGTTGTCTATTCGCCTCGGCTGGGTGAAAGCTTTTAGTTCAAACTAAATTCCTCAAATTGAGCTGGAGTATAAAGCATGTCCCGATCCACGGCGGAAAGAATTTGATTATTCGCTTTTTCCGAATTTAAACAACGACAAATGAGTTGAGCCACATCAGCGCGATGAATCGTCCCAGCAACGCGAGGATCTGCCGTTAACAAACCATTACCTGTTGCTGGTTCCGATTTCAATCCCCCAGGACGAATGACTGTATAAGTCAAACCACTTGCGACAAGATAGTTTTCTGCTTGTTCCTTCTCAATTAAAACATCCTTCAAAGTCGCTAAAGCCTGCGGAGGAATGGCTGATACACTATTGCCGCTACCAATGGAAGATACCAAAATAAACTTTTGTGCGCCTGCTTTCACCGCTGCATCAATTAGGTTTTTATTGCCTAAATAGTCGGCTCTGACTCCATCTTTTGGTAAACCGCCAATCGTGCTAATGACTGTAGAGATAGAATCTCCCAGCATTGCCCGTTCTAAGTCTTCAACATTCAACGCATCGCCAAAAACTACCGCAATTCCCATCGCTTCTAATTCCGCTTGCGCCGCCGCTGTCCGCAACAATGCCTTTACCTGCAAACCCTGTTGTACCAAGCATTTAGCAATTTCCCTCCCCACACCGCGACTCGCACCAGCCAGAAAAATGTAAGAACTATCCGTCATGTTTCTAATTCCCAATCCAGTATGCAAGCTACACAATTCATTGTGGATGATGAGTTACACATTTTGACCGAACAGGGAGTAGAGATAAGGGAGCAGGGAGCAGCGATGTACAAAAAACTTTTATGCTGGGGGCAGTAGGGGAATAGGGGGTTTAAAAGCATTGCCATCTCGTTCTAGCTTTCTGCGTCACTTCTTCCAACTGGCGATCGTCAACATTCTCTCAAACCTCATGGTTCCCTTAGCTGGGTTAGTGGATGTCGCCTTTTTGGGACATTTGCAGGAAATTCGTTACCTAGCAGGAGTAGCTTTAGCAACTGTCCTATTTAATTACATCTACTGGACATTTGGCTTTTTACGGATGGGGACAACGGGGATGACTGCTCAAGCGATCGGGCGAGAAGATGGAGAAGGAGTCATGCTTATAGGCTTACGTAACGGCTTAATAGCACTCTCGTTGGGATTATTAATTTTAGTTTTGCAACAGCCTTTGAGAATGCTAGGCTTTACCCTCCTGAGTGCGACACCAGAAGTCAAAGCATCCGGTCAAGCATATTACGATGCTCTCATTTGGGGCGCACCAGCGACCTTGCTCAACTTTGTACTCGTTGGTTGGTTCTTGGGGCGATCGCAAAGTGGTAAGGTATTTTTGCTCTCGGCTGTCGGTAATCTATCTAATGTGGTGCTAAATTACTTGTTTATCGTGCGTTGGGGATGGCAAAGTACTGGAGCAGGACTAGGAACGGCGATCGCTCAGTACCTCATGTTATTGGTAGGGCTGATCTTGGTCTATCGAGAAATCCCGTTTGTACGAATGCATCAGCATCCAGCAAAAGCATCCTTCATCAGACAAATTCTCAATCCCAGCGATCTACGGGCAGCATTCGCGTTGAATAGCGAAATTCTAGTCCGCACCTTTGCTTTAGTTTCCACATTTGCCGTATTTACCAATCTCAGTTCGACCTTGGGAACGGAGATTTTATCTACCAACACAGTGCTGTTACAAGTAGTGACGCTGACAGCATACTTTATTGATGGACTTGCCTTCGCCACCGAAACCCTAGCCGGAATTTTTCTAGGCAGAGGAGCGATCGCCCAATTAACCCAACTCATATGGGTATCTGGAACAGCAAGTTTGAGCGTAGGGATACTGTTTGCGATCGCCTTCATTCTCATTCCCCTGCCCTTATTCGGGTTATTGACTAACCATAGTGCAATTTTGGGACGAATTAGCAGTTATGTAGGCTGGTTACTACCAATTTTGGGATTTGGCGCGATCGCCTATATGCTGGATGGTTACTTTCTCGGCTTAACGGCAGGTCGGATTTTGAGAATTTCGGTTCTTGCGGCTGCTGTGCTGGGATTTGCACCAATGGCTGTAGCCGCGTGGTATTTCCGTAATAGCCATCTACTCTGGTTGTCTCTAGCTTTGTTTATGGTTGTGAGGGCTGTGAGTTTGGCAATATTTGTACCGAGAACCCTCAATACTAATTCTATCGATCGTTGCCAGAGATCCGATCCCCCCTAGCCCCCCTTAAAAAGGGGGGAACAAAGCAATACTTTTCGGTTAAGGCAAGATCTCCCCCTCCTTAAAAAGGGGGGAACTGAAAGCCCCCTTTTTAAGGGGGTTGGGGGATCTTCAAAATCTTTGCATCACCACAGAGATGTATTGACGCAATGCCTGCATCCAAAAATACTCGTCTCAAGCCGCTGGAACTTTACCTGATATCGCTTCCACAAATGCAGCGTGTGAAATTCTCGCGCCTGATTGCAAATATTCCATCGCTGTTAGCGCTGCCCAATGTGCGTCCCAATCGGAACCAGCACAGCAATCCTCAATAACGTGGAAGTAGTAATCGTGCTGGTGAGCATCCGCTGCCGTGTAATGCACGCAAACGTTCGTCATCATACCAATCAATACTAAAGTATCTACTTTCAACCCCCGCAGGAGGATCTCTAAATCTGTCCCAAAAAAACAGCTGTAGCGACGTTTGCTAATTGTAAATTCTCCGTCAATGGGAGCTAATTCACAATAATAATCAGTACTAGCCCAAGTTTCCAAACAGTGAATCGGTTCTGCACCATCTAACTCCCGTCCAAAATCCACCATTTCTTTACGATGGACTTCTTTACAGTGAATGATTGGTAATTTTGCTTGACGCGCCGCTGCTAAAACTCGCTTTGCCTTGGGCAACAATTCAGCAACACCAACATAGGAAAGCGTGCAATCTCCTGTAAACGTCCCAGCTTGCAGATCGACACAAATTAAGGCAGTTTTATTTGGCTCTAGCTTGAGATTCATCACTGATTGATCGTTGGTAGTTGGTAGTTGGTAGTTGGTAGTTGGTAGTTGGTAGTTGGTAGTTGGTAGTTGGTAGTTGGTAGTTGCCACTCTGCTCCCTGCTCCCTGCTCCCTGCTCCCTGCTCCCTGTTCGCTGATTCTACCGTGTTTGATCTGCCCAAGGAGTAAGCCGTAGGGAGAGCCACTTCAAACCGTAGTCAATTAGTAAACCGATCGCGCCAATTAAAGCAATACAAAATAATACTTTCTCTGTTGGCAGAAATCGTTGAGCTTGAATAATTTTGAAGCCTAAACCGCTTTGAGCTGCTACCAGTTCGGCAATGACTAAAAAATTCCAAGCTCCAGAAATATTAACTCGTAGAGTATCTAGAACGCTAGGAAATGTTGCTGGCACAATCACTTTGAACAAGACATCGCGACGATTTGCCCCTAAAGTATAGGCAACATTAATCATCTCGTTGGGAATGAATTTGACCGCATCTGCTACCATGATGGCGTTGTACAGCACGACACCCAAGAAGACAATTAGCACCTTGGCTTCTTCACCTAACCCAACCCAAATCACGATCAACGGTACAAATGCGGTGACAGGCATATATCTCACTGTACCGACAATGGGAGCGAATAGGCTTTCCATGCTGTA
>NZ_JBOFLP010000108.1:0-7530 GCF_051657925.1 Chroococcidiopsis sp. | reverse complement strand
CGACCTAGAAATTGCTAAAGCTAGAGTGCGACAAAAAATTAATAATCGCAGGCTTACTTTATTAACTACCCAAGATAATCAAAGCAACTCGCAGCAAATTGAAGAAAATGAGACTTGTGCGCCCACGCAAATAGATGTGCATGGATGCACAGTCCCGTGCGCTGATGCACAACCGTGTGCGCCCACGCAAATAGATGTGCATCCATGCACAGTCCCGTGCGCTGATGCACAAGGACATAATATAGATCGCGCGCGCGCAAATACTCTTTCAAACTCTTCCAAACTCGATCTAAAAACAACAAACAAGAGTGTTGTTGGTTCAAAAGAAATTGATTTGGAGAATGAACCGGAGGGGAGCTATCAGGCAGACGAGGAAATTTTCGCCCAGTTGCGAAAACTTGGCATTAAGTTAAATACCACAGTAAGAAAGATAGTGACGAGTCATCGCCCTAATGTCTCTGATGCGATCGCTCACCTGCAAGAGCGCCTAACCTCTGGTGAGAGCTTTAAGTGTTTGGAAGCTGCTTTTGTGACTGCCTGCAAAGAAGCAAGTAAGCCCGAACGAATAAATGCTCCACCTGTTGAATTACCACAGCCCGATCCATCGCATTTGGAGTTGCTTGAAACAGCGAAAAGGAATGGAAGTATTAGCGGCTATTATTCAAGCCCCTACAAGGATGGAAGGACGATTCTGGTCGATGATTGCGTCAATCGATGTGCAATGGTTTGGTGGGAATATTTGCAGTTGGATGAAGAACTTGAAGAGGTGGAGTTTTAATGACTAGCACAGTAGACAAACACACCCTTGCTTTATGGAAGCAAATAATCCAACAAACCGCGTGCATCAAAGCTTCCTGGAGGTCGCCTCCAGGAAAGCTGCACGCGCTTGGTGATGCCTTGGCTGAGTTTATGGAACTTGTCGAATTTGATTTAGCTTCTAAGGTGGCGACCATTAGAGTTGAGTCACAGCCAACGGCTAAAGCGATTTCTCCTTATTTACCAAAGCTGGAATCTGCGTTTGAGTCGGTTTTGCGCGTTGATATCAAAATTCGGCTAGAAGTTTCAGAGGTTGAAATTGAAGAAGCGCGAACAGAAATAACAAACCAAGGGCTAGGAAGCGAGCTTTTGGGAGCAGAGAATCTGCCCCCAAAACGTCGCGCCGCTCCTCTCGAATGGAATGGACTAAGGTTTCGTTCCAAGTCAGAGATGAAGATTGCCCAAGTCCTAGACCAGCGCAAAGTTTTGTACTTCCCTAATGCTAGAGGTCGCCTGCTTGACAACTATCAACGAGTAAACAAAGAAGCAGACTTTCTAATTTGTCATGAGGGGCGTTGGGGAATTTTGGAATGTGATGGAGAGCTATACCACCAGTCAGCAGCTAAAGACCACTCTAGAGACATGGTTTGGAATGCTAACGGCATTTGGTTTATTAAAAGATTCTCTTCTACTGAGTGCTACAACAATCCTGAAAAAGTTGTTGATTTGTTTATAGAAATGCTTAGGGCGTTTCATTTGCAGACTCACAGAGGTTCCGCAAATGCAGATTGACATCGCCAAGCTCAACCAAATCTTCGGTATGCAAGTAGACCTCTGCCGATATTGTGGCGGTACTTGTGAGATGTCTATGCGGGAAACAAGTAATAGGGAATGGGGAAGAGGTAATAGGGAAGAGGTAATAGGTAATAGGGAAGAGGTAATAGGTAATAGGGAAGAGGATAAAAGCATTCCCCATTCCCCATTCCCTATTCCCTATTCCCAAGTGATTCGTGCAGTTATTGCCCAAGAGCCAGAAGGGATTAATTTTCGCTCTTTGATGGCGCGATCGCACCTTGGTATTTCCCCGCCGCAGATGGTTTGGGAGCTACGCAGCCTAGTTGAAAGTGGGGTCATTGTTTGCAAAAGCGACCCTAAACATAAACGACGATTTTTGTATTTTTCGGTAAAACAAGATGCAACAACTACTTGACGTGACCATCCCAAACAACTTAGATACTGCAATATTTCGCCTTGACCGCTCCGAACTAATGCGCTTACAAGAAATGGGCATAATTACGGGCAGAGCTTACATTTATTTAGCTCTCAAGCTTACTTATTCCAGTTTGAATATATCGGTTGATACCGAGTCTTTTTGCGAGGACTGGCAGATAACGGAGTCGGATTTAGCTGTAGCGATCGCGCAGTTACACAAGAAAGGGGCGTTAGCTCCCGTCAATCGGCAACTTGAACTGGAGCTATTTTAAGATGCAAGCTATTCGTACCTGCACCCATACCCGCGCTACTGCTGGACTAGACAACGCCTATTGCTCTGATTGCAAACGCACTTTCAAGCCTAAATCCAAGCAATATCAAGAAATACTAGCAAGACCATGTACAGCGTCCTCAGTCTCTTCTCAGGAATTGGATCTTTGTGCGAACTCGGAATTAGAGAAGCAGGACTCAGGGATACTTTTAGAGTTGCCCAGTTCGTTGAGGCAAACCTGTACAGACAGCAAATCCTCAAGCGTCACTATCCCAACACTCCCATCCACTCAGATATTAGAACATACACCCCAGACTTTAAACCAGACGTGCTTATCGGTGGATTCCCTTGCAGGGGACTCAGCGCCGCAGGAGCAAGAGAAGGACTGCTTAATCCACACTCAAATTTATGGTTTGAGATGCTGCGAATTATTGATGAATCCCGCCCGACTTTTGTGGTTATTGAAAACGTGGCAGGTTTTGTTAATCGAGGGCTTCGAGCAGTGCTTGGAGGACTCCGAATGGTTGGCTACGAGTGGGAAGATCCGCAAATCGTATCAGCAAAGGAACTCGGTGCGCCACACCTGCGAGAACGAGTGTTTGTTATTGCCTACCCCAGTGGCTTATTCGAGGGCATCGAAGGAGTACCGACCGCCTGGGGGGGACAAGTTGGAGACAGCATTAAAGCTCTTACCAACTCCTACAACCTGGGGAGCGAGTGGCAGAGCAAGGACTGGATCGAAGCAGGGACGGAATTTAGAAACGGAACTGAGATTATTACCGACACCAACGGCAACGGATGTAAAGGGCAAGCGTTTCTCGAAATCGAGACAAGGAGGAATGGATTTGGAGACAGCATTAGAACCATTGATTCCCAAGAATCATGTATCGCATCCGCAGGTTCGAGAATACATGATGGGAATAGAGACTGGTTACACGGCTATCACTCTGGCGGATGGTGGGACAGAAACCAACCTCCAACAATCGTCTGCGCCCCACCTCGAACTATCCCCAATCGACATGAACGAATCGCCGCCCTTGGAGACACCTGTACTCCTCAGCAAGCCGCAGTTGTCTGGGCAAGAGTTGCCAGTCTCGCCAGACCAATTAACGTATGACGAAGAACGCGATCGCAGCCACTTAGAACTAAAAATAGACAAAGCTTTTAGCAAAGCTGAATCGATATTTAGGGAAGCTGTAGCAGCGCTTAAAGAAATACGCGATCGCCGTCTTTATCGCAATACTCAGGCAACCTTTGAGGAATATTGCAATATTCGGTTCAGGTTTAGCCGTCGTCGCCCTTATCAGTTGATTGATGCTGCTGTAGTTCTGGAAAATTTACAGGAATGTGCACAGCCTGTGCACATTTTGCCGGATAAAGAATCGCAGTGCAGGGAAATAGCCAGGTTAAAAGACCCGCAAGATAGGCGGGAAGCTTGGGCAGAAATAACCTCGGAGGGAAAAATTGCGCCCATCAAAGAGATTAAGTCAATCGTTGAGCGCATCAAAGAGAAGAGTTTTACCCCATATACTAAGCGCTCGGAGTACCAAGTGGGCGATGTGGTGAAGGTAAAAGCCAGGGGAAGTTCTACACTGCGTCCTTACGATGGCTACTGGGGAATTGTTGACGATATCACTGATTACTTTTACCACATCTGTATTAGTGTAAAAAATGAGGTTATTGGATGCAAAGATAGCGAGATGAAGCGAGTAGATTTAGACAAGGAATGTCGAGACAATATCAAATCTATAAGCGATCGCATTCTTGCCTTAGCTATGCGTGACGACCTAGAAACCCCTGCGCTTGGAATAATAGACGCTCTTAGCCGGAAGACAGTATTCACTGAAGGCGATTTGTGGTTTCTAGCTAAAGCCGAAGAATGGCATGGCATCAGTCAATAAATGCTGCCAAATCTTCTACACCACAACGTCCCTCGGTTCATTGCCCATATCCAAAACCGAGGTGGCGTAACCGATGATGAAATGCATTGGTTGCGCTGCGAAGATGACACGCCCGAATATCCAGAAGGATTGTTTAACCGCGCCGACGAATACTTGCTTTACCCAAAAGACCAAGCCACTTTTGAAAAAGGCTTATTTGTTTTGGTTCGTGCGATCGCCATCATGTCTTTTGTTCCTGGTGGCGTGCATATTTTTGGACTGCATTTTAGCTCCCAAATAGAAAATTTTGTAGTAATCGAAGATGGTAGCGGCGAAACCTGACTGCACCGGACAAAGATTTGGAATGTTAATTGTTTTAGGTAAGGGCGGCAAACGCTATCGCCTTGACCGAAATTGCTATCGTCAATTGTGGCGGGTGCAATGTGACTGTGGCACGATAGTTGAACTGCCAAGGGGTAGTTTTGATAAGCCAGCTTTCGGGGGGAATACTCCCCCCGAAACGTGGCGCGGCAAGGGGCAAGTTTCCTGCGGCTGTAAAAGACGGCGGGGTTTAGTTGATAACAAGCGCCGACCCATAGATATTAGCGGGCAGAAATTTGGGAGCTTAACAGCGATCGTCCTGTCAGGTAAGAAAGGTAAATATAATCAGCCAACATGGTTTTTAAAATGCGATTGCGGCAAGGAGTGCGAATTATCTTTAAAAAGAATTAGGCATAAACAGCGTCAATGCAAGTGGATAAATTGCGGTGAAGTCAGAAACCATCCTGAAATCCATTGTTGGTATCCTCCAACTCCAAACCCATATCCTACTGAAGCAGGGGAATTGCTTGCAAAGTATTTGCCTTTAACAGAACTGAGCTATGCCAAAATAGATAGCGCAGTTGAAGATGAAAACCGCGATCGCCTTCTGCGGGCAGCTTGGATTATTACTTACCGTAGAAACCAAGGAGAACACATATCAGAACTGTACGAAAAACGGCTTATTTATAAACATTTACGTTATACATCAATTGACGTTTTTTGGAGGCGTAAATTTGAAAGCAATGGCGGATTTTTGTATGATGTGAGTGGCAATAAAAGAGAATTAGGTAGCACGATGACCGACGTAATATCGAACGACTACCCTGTAATTGAGACACAGGGGATAAAACTTCTGCCTATAAAAAGATTTAAGTTTAATCGATGCTGAAAAAACCTGATTGCACAGGCTGGCGGTTTGGTAGGTTGGTAGTTTTGGGGAAGGGTGAGCCAATATATTTCCCTACTTATACAAGATATGTATGGCGCTTGCGGTGCGATTGTGGAAATATAATCAATCTACCTAGAGGATCTTTTGATCGCAAAGGAAACACTCAAAAATCCTGTGGTTGCTTGGGAAAGAGTAACTACGCTCACAGAAAGCCTAGAGACATCACAGGACAAAGATTTGGTAGCTTAGTTGCGATCGCTTTAACAGGTAAGAAAGTACATCGTAAACCTACATGGTTGATGCAATGCGATTGTGGCGGTACGCGGGAAATGTCGCTCACTAATATTAGAACTTATCTGCGCGAAGGCTCTAAACTTAATTGCTTATCTTGGCAAAATCATCCAGACAAATATTTTCGGTATCCAGCAACGCCCAATCCTTATCCTATAGAAGCTGGAAATCTAGTAACTAAATATTTGCATTTAACTAAAAGTACCAATAATTTTAAAATTGATGCAAGAGTTGAAGACATGAGGGTTGAGTTGTTGCTTCGTGCTGCTTGGATTCTTACTTATAAGAGACAGCAAGGAGAACAAATAAGTGATTATTATGAATCCTGCTGCATTAGAAAATATTTGAGCTTTGCTTCTATTAAAGTATTTTGGCAAAGGTACGTTGAACAATATGGCGATGAGCGATATACTCGTGGTGGAAAACTTAGACGAAATATAGGTAACGTAATGACCCATTCAACATTACTTCCGTACCCTGTAAAAGAAGAGACACAGGGGAATATCCACTCGTCTATTTGCGGAAAGTTTGATCGGAGGAAACCTCCGATCAAAGCTTTTCAAGAGAGTGTGAAGAAATTAAAATTTCTTCGTCGTTAATCCACACCAAAAACCAACCTTCCACACACTTCAGCGGTTTTTCAAGTAAGCAATCAAATCTTGAGAAATTTCCCATCGAGTTTTACCATTAGGACTCGTGCCGATCGCTTCATCTAATTGAGAAATTGTTGGCGGATCTTCAGTAAGTTTATTTAGCAAGAAATCCCTAATTTCGTTGAACTCACTTTGGCTAGGAATTTCACCTTCATTATCGCCAGTTAGTAGTATGCACCCATCGCCATAATTATCGTTGTCAGCTATTTCTTGGATCAAACTATTAGGGATCTTGGGCATAAAGCAAACAGCGATGTTTGGCGATGGAACTCCTGGATATTCGACCATATCCTGCACATTAGGAATGTTTGGAAAGTCCATGCTAATTTTAAAATTGTTTCCCTCTAGACTTTCGTCGTAAACCTGTTCTGATATAGCTCTGATGTAAGGCACTTAAATACTCCTAATTTAAGTTGACTGCTTTTGTGTTTTTGAAAAGCGTTCCCGTACTGGAACTAGCATAAACGCCAAACTTTGTCGCCGTTAGATTAGTAATCGCCGTCCACGAACAAGCTAACTGCTCGTTAACTAAAAATGAAATATTGCTTTCATCTAATAATACTTTAAACTTATAAGTTTGTCCGAAAACTATTCCAGTTACTTGAGTCGAAGCACGAACGCTAATAGTTGCATTTTGAATCTCTTGCAAGACCCATTTGCCACTACTATAAACTGCTCTCCAATAAGAAGTATTTGATGCAAATCTAAAGATAATTCCTTGAGGGGTGTTAACATTAGCAATTGTTACATCAGCCTCAAAACTTCCGCGATTTCCAAATCCGCAATCGTAAGTTGCCATGCTACCGCTTATTCCGCTAGCTTTAGCTTGGTTAGAAATAATCGACCAATCTCCTACATTTTCAACCCAAACTCCGCCATTAAAAGGTGTATTTGGCGTGTGAGCGTCGAGAGATTTATTATTTAAATCGTTAAGCGCGTCGTAAAAAGTTGGCGGCTTATTATTAGCTAAAACTAGATTCATGGCTGCTTTAATTTCTGCCATCGAAGTGATAGTTTCGTCTAAAGCACTCTGGACAGTTTTACCAGCTAAGACCGAATTTTCAGGTGTAGGGAAATAAGAGATAGCGATCGCGCTTAAAAATTTTGAAGATTGGTTAGAAGCGCTATGGATTTCTTTAAATCTTTCCAGTCCTTCCCAATATTCCTCAAAACCTGGTGCGAGCAATTCAAAAGTTTGCTTACTATCGAGCCATTTTATTTTTAATTCTTCTAATTCTTCAAGAGATTTATTCATAA
>NZ_JBOFLP010000107.1:0-4235 GCF_051657925.1 Chroococcidiopsis sp. | reverse complement strand
CTGGGCGATTTCGTCGATTAGCAAAGGATTATGAGCGTCTAGCAGAAACTTTAGTCGGTTTTCATCTTGTTGCTTTTGCTGCCTTGATGCTAAAACGATTTACAGACTTGGCACTACAAAGTGCATAACACCCTCTAGTGGACGAAGCCCACGACCTTCACAACAGTACGTTAATCAAAATCAAACGCCTAATTGAATTAGTACGCCTCCAAGGTGGCATTTTATCGATATTATTGGTGGGGCATCCCAAGCTAAAAAATGATTTGCGCCGACCATCTTTAGAGGAAATTGGTGCTAGGACAACCGTGTTTAGCCTCGAAGGGATTCGCGGACATCAGACGGAGTTTATTCATTGGCTTTTAAGTGAATGTATTCACGAAGAATATCTGGTATCCGATCTATTGACTGACGAAGCAATTGCATTTTTAGCGGAACGATTGACGACTCCGTTACAAATCGAACATTACTTAAAACTAGCATTTGAATCTGGTTATAAGGTAGGCACAAAACCAATTACAACCGGAATAATCGAGTCCGTTTTAGCTCATGCCATTAACGATCTAGAACCGCGCTTAATTCGGCATGGTTATAACGCCAAAGTGTTAGCTGATTTATTGAATCTGCGGATGGCTGAGGTGAATTCTTTTCTCCACGGTCAATTGCCTCCTGGTCGAACCCAAGATTTGAGAGACCAAATGCTAAAAATGGGACTTCCTGTGTAGAGGGAAATCGAATTTATCGCACGCGAGTTGGATATGAAAAACGGGAAATACCTTATACAGAGTTTTTTGAATTCATTCGTGTCCGATTTATATATAAATAAATGAACGTATATGTCCGGTTAAAAAGTTCGTATTTTTTGGACACCCTTGAGGGCGAAAATGCTGTAAACTCTGCTCTGAAGGAGTTACAGCATTTTCGCCCAGAATGTGACTTCATTTGCAGTGATTGTGGTTTGTTTGCAACGATTGTGGTTTCATTTGCAGCGATTGTGGTTTTGAGACACCCCTTATTTGCAGAGAATGTGGTTTGAAAATCGCCTTGTTTGCAGTTTCATCTCTCGATGTTTGCAGTTCGCTACAACTAGGGGTAAACCAGCAATAATAAAAAATAGTAATGACAGCAGCGTAACTGAAACGATCGCAATATTGACTACATTCGATCGCCGAATTCCACCCAATACAATTAATGTTAGCAGGACGACTGCCCCTAAAGCTGTAGGAACTAAAAAGGTGCGATCGCCGATTCCTAAAATATTAAGCAAGTAACCAGCACAGCCTAAAGCAGCAGTAGCAGCAGAAGCAGATTTAGCAATTAAAAACATCCAGCCAGCAGTAAAACCCAGCCAAGGATTGAGATATTTGTAGCCATATTCGTAAGCACCACCACTAACGGGATGGCTAGCCGCAAGTTGGGCGCTATTGAGTCCGTTGCATACAGCTACCCCAGCCGCGATCGCCACCGCAATAATTACTGCTGGACCCGCCACCCCTGCGGCAATCCCCGTACTGACAAATACACCTGCGCCAACAATAGAACCCAAACCAAGGGCGATCGCGCCTACTACTCCTAGTTCTCTTTTTAGCGACTGTGACGACTTCGGCTCAGACATTAGCAACTCCTGAGTTGAATTATGTTCTTCCCCTACTCCCTGCTAAATCTGTTCGTCCCCTACTTCCTACTCCTTGCTTCCTGTTGCAGGCGCACCATTCTGTTCTTGCTTCGCTCCGTTAGGATTTTGCACTTTTTCTTGTTGCAACTGTTCCACTTCCTGGGGTACTGTCGGTTCGTAAAACTGGGCTACATCCCAATCTCGCGTTAACCAGATTCCGGCAAAGGGGATGAGATAGAAAACAGCAGCTATGTATGCAATAGCAACTACTCTACCTTTAGTCACAAATTCCCCAGACCTTTCTGCTAACCAAACTGGAATTTTTCTAACTTTAGGAATGGGAAACAACAAGATAATGGCAAAGATATCGAAAATCATGTGTACCATTGCTACCATTAGCGAGGCTGTTCCTTCAGCATTGCCACCACTAGCTAATGACAGACCTGCTAGCAAAGCAGTCGTCGAAGTACCGATATTTGCCCCTAAGAAATAAGGAAGCGCTTGCAGAGCAGCTACAACACCAAGAGCAAGAATTGGTACGAGTACTGAGGTTGTAATGCTAGAACTTTGGACGGCAATGGTAATTAACAAACCAAACAGCATTGCTCTCCACCAAGAGCCGAAAAATTGTTAGTTTTTGGTTAATTGTGATTCCATTTATCAACCAGTTTCAAGACTTAGTGAAGCTTCTCCCAGCCGGAATCGAGCGGATTCAGCAAGGAATTAATTGGCTAGAGGAACGCATAGTACCGTTTTTCCCACAAGTTTCAGATATTAATGCACTCATCGAGCAACTTCAGCCTTTTATTACCAATCTCCCAGCGCAGGCGATCGCGTTCTTCTCTACTTCTGTAGGTGCAGTATTAGAGTTTTTGCTGGTTATTATTTTAACCTTGATGTTGCTAGTCAATCCTCAGCCTTATCGCAAATCTTTTATTCGCTGTTTCCCCGCATTCTATCGCAAACGGGTAGATGAGATTCTGACTCGCTGTGCCGATGGTTTGGGTGCGTGGACGGTTGGCGCTTTAATTGAAATGGTATTTATCGGTGCTTTAAGTGGGATTGGGTTATGGATATTACAAGTGCCGCTAGCACTAGCTCACGCAGTTTTAGCAGGATTGCTCAATTTTATTCCTAATATTGGACCAACTCTAAGCGTATTTTTGCCAGCGACGATCGCATTTCTGGATGCACCTTGGAAAGCTCTCGCTGTTATAGTTCTGTATATCATCATTCAGAATGTTGAAAGTTACTGGCTAACTCCAACCGTAATGGCGCATCAGGTGGCGCTGTTACCTGCGGTGACGCTGACGGCACAAATTTTCTTTACTACCTTTTTTGGTGCTTTAGGGTTGCTGATGGCACTTCCCCTTGCGGTAGTTGCTAAAACTTGGATTGAAGAAGCTTTATTTAAAGATATTTTGGATCGGTGGCAGCATTCCTCCTAAGTTCCCCACTCCCTACTGCTTACTGTCTTCCACCAAGCTTGGGCGAATTCTATTCGCTAAATATTTAATCGTTATGTCCATCTCCAGTTTGCAACACTTCTGGTAGAAACGGCGACAGTTCTCGATTCAATCGTCCGACTTTGACAAATTCCGCGTACGTATTCGCCTCTGTTGCTAGCAGTTCGGAACGTAATTGTTGGGCGCTAAAGTTTTTCAGGTCGGGATACTGGTTTTGTAATTGCTCGATTTCTTTTTGCAAGTCCTCAATCCCGCCTTTAATCAGTGCTTCTTGGTAGCGATAAAACTCTGGATCGATACCTGGGCGCTGGTCTGCCTGTAACTGTTGCAAGACGCGATCGAGGGCAACTCGTCGCGCTATAAATTCCGTATACTGCTCTTGTTGAGGGCGATCGCCTAATAAATTTAATTTTTGCAACAAAGGTTTAATTGTCAATCCTTGAAACAGCAAGGTAAATAGTACTACCCCAAACACGGTAGCAATAATTTTATCTCGCTCTGGTAAAGCAGCCGATACGCTCAGCGCTAGAGCAATAGAGACAGAACCGCGCAATCCACCCCACCAAAGTACAGTTTGGTCTGGTAACCCAATTGTAGATTTGGTGAGATAGTTACTCAACTGGCTGAGAGTATAGATTGCGATCGCCCGCATAGCCACAATTGCCCCCACCGTCACGGCAATAATTCCTAAATTCTCTCCCAACGTCGTAAAGTGAACTTGGTCGCCGATTAGTAGAAACACGATTGAGTTGACGAAAAACGCCAGAAACTCCCAAAACTCGCTGACAATAATTCGCGTACGGGGATTCATGCCGATGCGAGAGCCAAAATTACCTAAAATCAAGCTGCAAGTCACGACACCAATCACCCCAGAACCGCCTAAATCTTCGGTAATTATGTAAGTACCGTAAGCCGCAACCAGCGTTAAAGATTGTTCGACTAAAGGTAAATCGAATCTTTGCGTCAGATAGGAAATGCCAAAACCAATTAAACCGCCTACGGCAACGCCAACGCCCACCACTGTAAAAAACTGCACTAAAATTGGCTGAATTCCTAGCTGGGTATTTCCAAAAGACAGTGCGACTAAAAATTCAAATGCAACTACCGCCATTCCATCATTAAATAAGCTTTCGCCTTCCATTAAAGTTGTCAGACGA
>NZ_JBOFLP010000106.1:0-23643 GCF_051657925.1 Chroococcidiopsis sp. | reverse complement strand
GTTAATTGAGCTTGGTTTAAACCTAGTAGAGGGGAGTCGGGAGTTGGGAGTTGGGAGTCGGGTGAGTGACTAGTGACTAGTAGCCGGTGGCTAGAATTGCTTCCTTGTCTTCCTTGTTCCCCTTGTCTCCTTTGTCCCCCTGTCCCCCTTCTTCCCTTGTCCCTTTGTCTCTTGTCAGTATTACTATTAACCATAATTTTGCAGTAACCAATCTCAGCTCACATCTACGACGGTAGCTTATTGCTCAAATGATATGAGGCAATTTATAGAAATGAATCGGAGTTTCGTAGGGGGCGTTAATTAACGCCCCCTACGGGAATTTATGTTCTCTCACCTCAGATGCATAATCTTGCACTGCTTGAGCGATCGCTTCACTTAAATTTACATACATTTTGGCAAAGGGCGGTTGCCGTTCGGATAAGCCCAACACATCGGAAGTGACTAATACTTGCCCGTCGCACTCAGAACCAGCACCAATACCTATAGTCGGAATCGTCAGCTTTTGGCTAATTTGAGCGGCTAAATCTGAGGGAATGTGTTCTAAGACAATACTAAATGCTCCTGCTGCTTCGAGGGCGATCGCTTCAGCCATGAGTCTTTCTCCATCTGTGGCTGTTTTCCCCTGTTGCTTCAATCCCAACTGATGAATCGATTGGGGTGTCAAACCAATATGTCCCATTACTGGAACTCCTGCTTGTACCAACTGCGTCACAGTTTCTACAATTGCTGGATGCCCGCCCTCAATTTTCACCGCCTGCGCCCCTGCTTCTTTCAGCGCCCTTCCCGCCGAATGCATAGCCTGCTGAAAGCTTTCCTGATAAGTCAGAAACGGCAAATCGAATACTACTAACGCTCGTTTCACGCCTCGGCGCACAGCCTTAGCGTGATGTAACATTTCTTCTAATGTCAGGGGTATGGTAGTCTCATAGCCCAGCATGACTGCTAAGGAGTCACCTACCAGAATCAAATCCACTCCCGCCGCATCTAGCAACCGCCCCGTAGTGTAATCCCACGCAGTTAGAGCAACAATTGTCCGCCCTTGTTGCTTCCATTGAATGAATTGCTGGGTAGTGATTGGCATAACCGAAGTGGTAATGGGTAATTGGTCGTTGGTAATGGGTTGAGTGTTGTTGGCAAGAGTTATTTTCACGCACCACGCACCACCCTTTACTGATAACTGATAACTGGTAACTGATTCAGATAGATTCAGCAGTGTTTGTAACAAAAATTAATAAAATACAAGTTTAATAATAAATTTTTATAAATGTGTACAGTACATTTAAATTTTAACTAATTCAATTCTTGATATATTGTTAAAAACCGAGCTAGTTGGCAAGAAATAGACTTCCCAACTGGCGAGTGGAAGAGACTGACTCTTGGAAGAAAAATATGTCTTACGCGCAAACGAGAACCCAGACCAAATCGGGCTACCAGGCAGGGGTTAAAGATTACCGACTAACTTATTACACCCCCGATTACACTCCTAAAGATACAGACGTTCTGGCTTGTTTCCGCGTCTCACCTCAGCCTGGAGTTCCTCCAGAAGAGGCTGGCGCGGCTGTAGCTGCTGAATCTTCCACTGGTACGTGGACGACTGTATGGACGGACTTGCTAACCGACCTAGACCGCTACAAAGGTCGTTGTTATTACATCGAGCCAGTACCAGGCGAAGACAACCAGTTCTTCTGCTTTGTGGCTTATCCTCTTGACTTGTTTGAGGAAGGCTCCGTTACCAATATGTTGACCTCGATTGTAGGTAACGTATTTGGTTTCAAAGCACTCAAAGCGCTGCGTCTGGAAGACATGAGAATTCCGGTCGCTTACCTGAAGACATTCCAAGGACCTCCCCACGGTATTCAAGTCGAGCGCGACAAACTGAATAAGTACGGTCGTCCGCTGCTGGGTTGTACGATCAAGCCCAAACTCGGTCTATCGGCGAAAAACTACGGTCGGGCTGTATACGAGTGCTTGCGCGGTGGTCTAGACTTTACCAAGGACGACGAGAATATCAACTCTCAGCCTTTCATGCGTTGGCGCGATCGCTTCCTGTTCGTTCAAGAAGCAATTGAAAAGGCACAAGCAGAGACAGGCGAAGTTAAGGGGCATTACCTTAACGTTACAGCTCCTACCTGCGAAGAAATGATGAAGCGGGCTGAGTTTGCTAAAGAACTCGGTACACCAATCATCATGCACGACTACCTAACTGGTGGTTTCACTGCTAACACCACTTTGGCGAAGTATTGTCGCGATAATGGTTTGTTACTTCACATCCACCGCGCTATGCACGCCGTAATCGACCGTCAGAGAAATCACGGTATTCACTTCCGCGTATTGGCTAAGTGCTTGCGGATGTCTGGTGGTGACCACCTACACTCTGGAACGGTAGTAGGTAAGCTAGAAGGCGAACGCGGTATCACAATGGGCTTCGTTGACCTGATGCGCGAAAACTACGTTGAAGAAGACCGTTCTCGCGGTATTTTCTTCACTCAAGATTGGGCTTCCATGCCTGGTGTAATGCCTGTAGCTTCTGGTGGTATCCACATTTGGCACATGCCAGCGCTAGTAGAAATCTTTGGTGATGATTCCTGCTTGCAGTTCGGTGGTGGTACGCTCGGACACCCTTGGGGTAACGCTCCTGGCGCAACTGCTAACCGTGTAGCTTTGGAAGCTTGCGTTCAAGCTCGTAACGAAGGACGCGACTTGGCACGCGAAGGTAACGATGTAATTCGCGAAGCTGCTAAGTGGTCGCCTGAGTTGGCTGTTGCTTGCGAACTGTGGAAGGAAATCAAGTTCGAGTTCAAGGCAGTTGACACCCTTTAAGAAGTAGTGAGTGATGAGTAGTGAGTGAGTTAGAATACTCAAAACTCACGACTCATACCTCATAACTCTACAAAGGCTGGGGTCAAGCATGGATATAAAGCGAATTGCGAAGGACACAGCCAAGACGCTGCAAAGCTACCTGACTTATCAGGCAGTGAGAACGGTGTTGGCGCAAATCGGTGAAACTAACCCTCCTCTGGCACTATGGCTGCATCGCTTTTCTGCGACTGACAGAATACAGGACGGCGAAGCGTACATAGAAAATTTGTTTCGAGAAAAGCCTGATTTGGCATTGCGAATCATGACTGTCAGAGAACATTTAGCGGAGGAAGTGGCTGATTTCTTACCTGAGATAGTACGTGCTGGGATTCAGCAAGCCAACATGCAACACCGCAAGCAGCATCTAGAGCGGATTACGCAACTAGAAACAAATCCCAGTCTTGATTCTGAGCCGCAAACCACCTCAGAGACTAATCTGGACAATCTTGGTTAATGGTCAATAGCTGATGGTCAATGGTTAACTTGCTATTAACTATTAACTATTAACTATTAACAATCACTAATTTTTCAGCAACCCACAGAGATAATCCATGCAAACCCTACCAAAAGAGCGGCGCTACGAAACTTTATCTTATTTGCCGCCTCTAACTGACGCTCAAATTAATCGACAAGTCCAATATATTCTCAGTCAAGGATATATTCCGGCAATTGAGTTCAACGAAACCTCTGAACCAACAGAGTGTTATTGGACAATGTGGAAGTTGCCTTTATTCGGTGCTGGAAGCACTCAAGAAGTATTGAACGAAGTCCAAGCTTGCCGTTCTCAGTACTCCAACTGCTACATCCGTATCGTTGGTTTCGATAACGTTAAGCAGTGTCAAATCCTCAGCTTCTTGGTTCACAAGCCCAACAGCAGCGGTAGTAGATACTACTAGAAACTAGAAATAGTTAAGGCGCTTTGAAAGGAGGGGTAGAATCTACCTCTCCTTTTGTGAATTTTTTGAACGCGATGGTTGCTTTGCAAATCGCCTTCGGCATCGTCCCTGCAAACAAATAGCCTTGCAAACAGACAGCCTATTCTACGAAATTTTCCAAACCGATCCAAGTATCGTGTTTGAACTCATTGGCAATGTTTCTGCTAGAGATACTACATACAGCTTTGCCTCCCAAGAAGTCAAACAAACCAGCTTTCGGATTGATGGGATTTTAGTACCTCCGATTTATGCCACTGACTTACCTGTAGTCTTTGTGGAAGTGCAAGGCTACAAAGATACTAAAAAAGTGCTTTATTCCAGCTTTTTTAGCCAAATTTTTCTTTATTTACACGACTATCAGCCAGTTAATGATTGGCAAGCTGTTTTAATCTTTACTAGGCGTAGTTTAGATCCAGGTTTACCCAGACATTACCGAGTATTTGCATCTAGTCCCCAATTTCAACGAATTTACTTAGATGAATTAGGTGATTCTGAAAATCTATCTTTGGGACTAAGTTTATTGCAGCTCATTGGTTTGAGACAAGAAGTTGTCTCGGAAAAAGGCAGACAGTTGATAGTGAGAACTAGAGAGGAAGTGGCAGATGCCGAGAAGAAGAGAAAATTTATAGAATTAATAGAAACTGTATTCGTTTATAAATTTCCAGACTTGAGTAGAGAGGAGATTGAAGCAATGTTGGGGCTAAACGAACTAAAACAGACTAAGGTTTATCAGGAAGCCGTGCAGGAAGGTCTTGAGCAGGGTCTTGAGCAGGGTCTTGAGCAGGGTCTTGAGCAGGGTCGAGCAGAAGGTAAATTGGCAGCAGTCCCTCTGTTGTTAAAAGCAGGACTAACAGTAGAACAGATTGCCGAACAACTGCAATTAGACATAGATGCTGTCAGAAAAGTAGCGCAGCAGCAATCTTAAGTAGATAGAGAAAAAGCGATCGCAACAACCAAAAAAAACTTAAGATAAGTTTAAGCGGCTCGACCTATCTGATAGATTCATGAATTACTACATTGCACCTCGTTTTCTCGAAAAAATCACTGTATTTATCACCAAGAACTATTTAAATATTCCTGGTATTCGCGTACCGTTGATTTTAGGCGTTCACGGACGTAAAGGCGAGGGAAAATCTTTTCAGTGCGATTTAGTATTCGAGAAGATGGGGATAGAAATTACTCATATTTCTGGTGGTGAATTGGAAAGCCCCGATGCTGGAGATCCTTCACGTTTGCTGCGTCTGCGCTATCGAGAGACAGCAGAATTGATCCGCGTGCGGGGTAAAATGTGCGCCATCATGATTAACGATCTCGATGCAGGCGCAGGACGATTTGATGAAGGCACTCAGTATACGGTGAATACTCAGTTGGTAAACGCCACGTTGATGAATATTGCGGATAATCCAACTAACGTACAATTACCTGGTAGTTACGACGAAACACCTTTACATCGCGTCCCAATTATTGTTACAGGTAATGATTTTTCCACTCTGTATGCGCCATTAATTCGAGATGGTAGGATGGAAAAATTTTACTGGCAACCCGATCGCAGTGATAAAGTGGGTATCGTTGCCGGAATTTATTCAGATGACGGACTACCACCACGGGAAATAGAGCAGTTAGTCGATACTTTCTCCAACCAGTCAGTCGATTTCTTTAGCGCCCTGCGTTCTAGAATTTACGACGAGCAAATTCGCGACTTTATCTTTAAAGTTGGCATAGAGCAGGTAGCGAGAAGAGTTGTAAATAGTGCTGATAGACCACCGGAATTTAGCAAGCCCAAATTCAATCTATCCCGTTTGATTGAAATGGGTAATTTAATGGTGAAAGAGCAGCAACAAGTACAGAATTCTCAGCTAGTCAGAGAGTATAATCGAGCTTTAGATGGAAACAGGTATTTTAGAGAATATACTGCTCCACCGCAACCAGAAAAACCGAAATCAACGCAGCAAGAAACTATAACTTTGCCCTCTGGTAATGGTGCAGAATCCGCAAAGAATCCAGTAAAAAATTATTCACCTACACAAACGCCTCTTCCTGTTTGGCAATCTGGGAATCGATTTGTCAATGAAAGTATTCAATTGCCCCAAGCTAGTAGTGGAGTCGTAAACTCAGTTGAATCTTACGAGCCTCCAGTTCACAATAACCGCCACAATGAGGTAATATCAACTCAAATTGGCTTACAAACTTTGGAGCAAGTACGAAATTTAATAGCGCAAGGCTACCACATTGGTATCGAACACGTAGATAAACGCCGATTTCGGACTAATTCTTGGAAGAGTTGCGGTCAAAGTATTATAGGTGAATCAGAAGCAATTACTGCGCTCGAAGTCAATTTGTCTGAATATCAAAATGAGTATTTGCGGATATTTGGTATTGAGCCAAGAACAAAGCGCCGGGTGATGGAAACAATTATCCACCGACCGGAATAGCTTTCTTATTTAAGTGCAATACGTTTGTAGGCGCACAGTTAGCTGTAGCGCCTAATTTGTTACGATCGCTGGAGTTTGGCACGCGCAGACTTAACGGCAGAGAAGATCCCCCCAACCCCCCTTTCCAAAGGCAGCTATAGAAGCTCGTCTATAGTTTTAGTGGTGTGAGCGCCATCATTTCCATTGAAAAAGCCAGCGATCGCATCAAAACACTACATCAAATTCCCTGTTCTGGCTGTGCCTTTTTTACCAACGACTATCGGCTCAAATGCACGGTAAACCTAATAAATGCCTGTACGGAAGCAGCAATTAACTGTCGCGACTTTGAACCCAGAACTCAACCATGTCATGCTTGCCGTCAATGTTTGCATAAATTTGAATAGATTGAAACTTGCGATCGCGAAAGTTATAGCCATTGGAAAGAGATTTATTAACACGTATATTTAAGCCTTTGCTTCAGGTAAGCTTAGTACTTGACGCGCTCCATGCAATTTCACAAATCTCCTATACAACCACATAGTATCTCGTTCGGATATTCCTTTGAGATTGACGAGATGATGTACTTTTTTCTGAGCGATTCTTTGCAAATAAGGTAAATCCTCAAACAAAGTCAAACAAGCGGCAAAATGCAACACGACTTGCAATAACGGTCGGGGCCAATTGAGATTGCTGTAGATATCTATAATTAGCTTATGCTCGTTATCACCAACGGGAATGACATTGAACAAAACTGTAATGTATCGCTGGTTATAAACCGGAATACTCAACTCTACCGTATACGGAGTATGTAAAGTTAATCCTACTTCGACTATTGGTTGTCGCCAAATTCGTAACACGTTAGCAGGTGAATCTAACACAGTTTGAAATCTTACCATTCCCCCGCTTTGTGTCGGCTGAATTTGACTAACTCCAATCACTTTAAGGTTGTTAAGACTGAAATAGTGGATTGTCTCTAAGTGCTTGATATTTAAAAGATGGTAAATTTGGCAAATGTAATGAAAGGGTAAGATATATTCTTGACGAATAACATGTTGCTCTTGCAGCTCTGACATTCTAGCTGTGGTCGCGTGTAAGCTATGCTCGTCTATAGAGTTTCGTGCTTCAATTGTATAACTTCTGACTGCACCAATTCCACCAATATTTGAGCTTTCTTCAGGTTTGAGATAAATCCAGCCTAGTAAGAAAAAAGAAGCTGTAAATAAGTGTACCAACTCTATAGAAGAGACGTATCCATCAGTAAAAGCAGCAAAACTGCGATCGACAATACCAAATAACCAGGAAGGAATCCCAAACAGCCACAATCCATTTCTAAAGCTAGAAAAGACTAAGGAAAATTCGATCGGCGGTATATTGTTGCTTTTGTAACTTTTGTTGAGAGATTCTAGCTGCATAGGATTTTTAGAAAAAAGCAGGTCTATTCTAGCCGCATAAACTGAAAATTCGAGTCAGTGCGATCGCCATAGTTTGACTTGGAATAATTTCATCAAAATAGGAAAAGCTAAAATTATTTCCTTTCCTAATTTTTAAGTTAGCTTTGTAACAGTTTACTCACCCTCTATCGCAAGTCAAAACACACTTCTATCTAAATAATGAAAATTTAAAGTTAAATAAAACGTAAGTCTGTATTGCTAGCTACACATATCTTAACAAATATTTTGGAGCGCGAACGCCGCCACTTCAAACTCTAGCTCTAGGCATATATCTGAAGAAGTATAGTTGATGGATATAGTATTGAGATTTTTAATAAAATTGATAGAGATGCGATCGAACACTCAGTTAACTCGTCAATTTTTGGTGCTTGCCTGAAAAGAATCGTTCGCTCGTATATCTTGGGGAGGAAGGTAGATTAACTTATCTTCTATCCCGTGAATGATTTTCAAACTCTGTTTGTGCGTAAGACAATACGGGTGTTCGTCACTGTATTAAAAAAATCATGACAAGCCCAATAGAATTTAGTTTATTTGCTCCATATAACAAAGGTGCGAAGCTAATTGGCTGCTTTTCCAATTGGGAAGAGATACCGATGGAAAAAGGTAAAGACGGGTACTTTCGTACAAAAGTTGAATTAGAAGATGGCGTATATCAATATAAGTTTCGCGTCCAGTCTAAATCTTGGTTCTTTGAACCCGACCAATGGGTAGATGTTATCGATCCTTATGCTACAGATATCGATAACCCAACGCAGAATGCAGTAGTGCGGGTAAAAGATGGACAGCGGATTCTGGATACTTATGTATGGCAACACGATGACAAGCCATTACCGAGCGATCGCGAGTTGGTAATATATGAAATGCACGTTGGCGATTTTTCTGGTGGTGAAGACGACCCTCACGCACGCGGTAAATACAAACATGCGATCGAAAAGTTAGATTACCTGTGCGAACTTGGTGTTAACGCAATTGAATTAATGCCAGTCAAAGAATACCCTGGAGATCATAGCTGGGGTTACAATCCCCGTCACTTTTTCGCCACAGAATCCAGCTACGGTTCTACAGAGGGATTGAAAAAACTGATCGATGAATGCCATGCAAAAGGCATTCGCGTTATCATGGACGGGATTTACAACCACTCAGAAGCAGAAAGTCCGCTAACTCAAATCGACCACGATTATTGGTATCATCACTCACCCCGCGACCCCGATAATAACTGGGGACCAGAGTTTAATTACGAATTCTACGATGAAAATTTAGAAACATATCCAGCACGGAAATTTATTGGCGACAACGTGCGATTTTGGATAGAAGAATACCACATTGACGGCATTCGCTTCGATGCTGCAAGGCAAATTGATAACTACGACTTCATGCATTGGATAGTAGATGAAGCCAAGAAAGCAGCCAGCATGAAGCCTTTCTATACTGTTGCCGAACATATTCCCGAAACAACATCCATTACTAATGTAGATGGTCCGATGGATGGTTGCTGGCATGATAGTTTTTATCACGATGTTTTAGCGCACATTTGCGGTGACACCTTCGATTTAGAACGACTCAAAGATGTCATTGACTGCAAGCGTCAAGGCTTTTTAGGTGCAACCAATGTTGTCAATTACCTGACCAACCACGACCACAACCATTTGATGGTAGAGTTAGGCGATCGCCAAATCTTTGACGAAGAAGCCTTTAGACGGATTAAACTGGGGGTCGCCTTACTCATGACAGCCGTTGGCGTTCCTTTGGTTTGGATGGGTGAGGAGTTTGGCGAATATAAGCCGAAAACAACTGAATCTGCCAAAATCGAGTGGGGACTACTGGGCAACGATCTCAATCGCAACTTATTTGAATACTACAAAGGATTAATTAACCTCCGCAAGCACAACCACGCACTTTACACGGAAAATATCGACTTCTTTCACGAAAATCCAGAAGCTAAAGTCGTGGCATATACTCGTTGGAACGATGAAGGTTCCCGCGTAGTTGTTATTGCTAATTTCTCGGAAAACTTCTTAGCTGGATATAGTGTTGATAACTTCCCGGCTGCTGGAAAATGGCACGAATGGACGGGTAATTACGACCTCGAATCTGGGGAAGATATGCTGCTGGATATTGGTCCTTACGAAGCCAAAGTTTTTGTTTGGCAGTAGTCAGGTAGGGTGCGTTGTTAACGCACCCGACAAATTTAACGATGCATGTGTTGTTCCAGTAATTGTTGCGCCCTTGGACGATAAATTAAATAGAACAAAGCCTCAAGATAACGCAACAAGTCTTCGCGGTTTTCTTTGGAAATAAAATTCCAGAAACCGTAAATTCGTGCTAGAGATAACAGGCGCGTAGTATGAATTTTCCAAGTATAAGTGCTGTAAACTCGGTCAATTCCCCGCGTGGAGATTTCATACCAATAATTAGGATTTTGTTCGCATTTCGTCACAAATTCCAAAATTTTATCGGCTGTTTCCTCTAGATGCGTTGGGTTGATGTAGAAACCATTTACCTTATCTTGAATGATTTCTAGCGGTCCCCCGAACTGAGTGGCAAAAGTCGGTAAACCAGAAATCATCGCCTCTAATACGGTTAAGCCGAAAGCTTCAAATAACGCTGGCTGCACAAAAATACCGTGACGGTCAGCAATGACGCGATAAACTTCCCCAGAAGCAGATTTAGGCAAGCGTACCCCTAACCAGCGAATCTTACCATGCAAATTGTACTGGTCAATGATGCTGTAAAGCTTGACAATTTCATCCTTTTCTTCGTTATCTTCCGATTCTTCAACGCGCAATTTTCCAGCAATTAAGATTAAATTGCAATGTTCTTGCAATGCTTCGCTTT
This sequence comes from Chroococcidiopsis sp., assembly GCF_051657925.1. Classification (NCBI taxonomy): domain Bacteria; kingdom Bacillati; phylum Cyanobacteriota; class Cyanophyceae; order Chroococcidiopsidales; family Chroococcidiopsidaceae; genus Chroococcidiopsis; species Chroococcidiopsis sp. The sequence goes on along the minus strand of NZ_JBOFLP010000106.1, from coordinate 13,152 downwards.
TACCAAAACACTCAGCTAAACCAGTTAAGTTTTTGATCCTGTCTAACCTGGCTACCGAGAAAATTGGACGCTTGCTGAGGTCGTCGAGTTTGCCGTAAGCTTGAACGGGATCGTCCAAGGTAAATAATAGGTCTTCTACCCGTTCGCGATCGCTTTGTACGCGGTCTTCCATCCGCGAATATGGAAAGTAGTAACTTTCATTGACCCCAGGCGGAACCACGTTAAATTTAGGGCTAAATAGTTCGACTCCGCTAACAACATGATACAAATCCGGCATTGTGAAAGATTTGTACGATTCATATTGCCCTACACTATCGCGCGTGCCGACAATTTCTTGATAGGTGCTGCTAATCACAAAATTAGCCGCATTCATGGCAATCAGATCGGCAGTAAATTGTAGCGAGAAGTGATATTTATCTTCTAAATCTTGCCAGTACAGATTACTAAACAAATATTTCGACTTTTCTAGCGCGTGGGCAATATTACACTGAGTAATCTTCATCCGTCGCGATAGTAAGAATGCGACTAAATTACCGTCAGAATAGTTACCGATAATTAGATCGGGTTTTCCATGCAATTCTGCTAGTAATTCCTTCTCAGCATCGATCGCGAAAGTTTCTAGGTAGGGCCATAACTCAAACCGCGAAATCCAGTTTTGTGTCAGTTTAGGATTGAATTCTCGCAACGGGACGCGCAAGATCCAAGCATTTTCCGTTCCATAAACTTTCTCTAATCTTTGATTGCAAAGAGTTCCGTCGCTATTAGGAATTAAGCGGGTGAGAATGACAACTTTCGGCTTCACATTCATCCCGTCCAAACCCGCCAGGGTCGTATCTTCCTGCAACTGTTTTTCTAAACTTTTTACCTGGTCGAGGATATATACCACCTGACCCCCTGTATCGGGTCGTCCCAAAACTCCCTCTTGTCCGAACCAGCCGTGGGACGAAACAAGGGCGATCTTAAAGATCATCGGAATCCGAGAAATAAAAGCTTCCAGGGTTTGCGGATCGGGAGAATCGATCAGTTCGTCGAGAATACTTAAAGTGTCCTGTACCCGCCCCGCCGTGTTTCCCCAGCCAGGTTCAAACCCCATCATTTGTAGGTCAAATTTGAAATTTTCGTAGGGTTCTTCACTGGGGCGATCGCCCACAAATGCGATCGCTCTTTTGATTTGATCGGATAATTGTTGATGGGACTTAATTCTGCCGTTAATTAGCAGTTGAATTCCATCATATTGATGTACCTGGAGGAAGTTAAACATACTTTCCAACCATTGTCTGGGGTCTTGAAACAATTTGCTGGAAAGATAGCGGTTGAGATACTGTACCCCTTTCCCAATATTTTTCGGGTCGCGAATGGTTGGAGTGTAATCGTAAAAGGGTCCAAAATCGAGTTCGAGAATATCCCCTTCATTTGGATGGTAGCGGTTGACAAAGCGATCGCGAACATCAAGCAATTCCTGTATCGTCAGCACTTCTACCATCAAATCTTCTGTGATTCGATAGAATTCTTGACTGGCAATTTTTTGGCGGATAATTAAACAAAGATTACCATTTTCTAGAATGATTTCTTGGATATAGTAAATTAGCTTACCCAGATGAGAACCGCTATAAAACTCTGCCGATTTTTGGTACTTATTGCAGTACTCGACATACGACATCAGAATGTCGTTTCTCAACAAGTACTTCTTATCTTGATGGCGAATCTCGCTAAAAAACTGGCGCAGATCGCTTCTTTCTTCACTATCGAGAACAGTTTGCAGCAGTTCGGACATGATAAATTCCCCAAGAATGTTGTAATTGGTAATTGGTAATTGGTAGTTGGTAGTTGACGGTTGACGGTTGACGGTGGCTATTCATGCACCACGCACCACGCACCACGCACCACGCTTAATACAATTCGCCAAATTTCTGTTTGATGTAGCTGATAAAGGGTTCGATTTGCAGGGGACTACCAGTCACCCGTTGGATTAATTCCGCCGCCGTATACTTGCGACCGTGTTGGTAGAGGTTTTGTTTCAGCCAGTCGTGCAAGGTGGTAAAGTTACCAGAGGCGATTTGTTGAGGAATTTCTGGATGTGCTTGCGTTGCAGTAGCAAAGAATTGAGCGCTCATTAAGTTACCAAGGGTATACCCTTGGAACGCGCCGCCAATCGCACCACCGTACCAGTGGACATCCTGTAAAACACCAATACTATCGTTGGGTGGGGTAATGCCAAGATCGGATTTGTAACGTTCGTTCCAAGCGTCAGGAAGGTCGCGAACTGCTAATTTACCTTCTAATAACTGCAATTCCAGATCGAAACGAATCAAGACATGGAGATTATAGGTTACTTCATCGGCATCGGTGCGAATGAGCGATCGCTCGACTTTATTAATCGCTCGGTAAAATGTTTCTAAGTCAACTTTTCCTAACTGTTGAGGAAAGGTTTCCTGCAACTGGGGATAAAAGCATTTCCAAAAAGGACGACTTCTGCCCACCATATTTTCCCACAACCGCGATTGACTTTCATGCACTCCCGCTGAAGTTCCTCCCGCTAGTGGCGTGGCTTCGTATGCCCGACTCACTCCCTGTTCGTAGAGTGCGTGTCCGGTTTCGTGAATCGTACTAAATAGCCCTTCGTTCAAGTCATTTTCGCGCACGCGGGTGGTGATGCGGACATCCCCTGTAGAGAATTTAATCATGAAGGGGTGTAGGGTTTTGTCCTGTCGTCCCCTTTGAAAATCGTAACCGAGTTGTTCGATAACTTTGAAGCTGAAATCTAGTTGTTCGGCTTCAGGGAAATGCTGGTGCAAGCAAGATGCATCAGCTACGGATTGAGAAGCAATTGCTTCGACAATGGGGACGAGTTCCTGACGTAGTTGAGTAAATAGCGATCGCACGCTCTTGACTGTCATGCCATAATCTGCATCTGCAATCAGTGGATCGGCAATATGCTCGTACCCAGGAAAAAAGTTAGCGCGATCGCGACTCAGTTCTAATGTCTTTTCTAAATAAGGCGCAACTGTAGCAAAATCATTTGTAGCCCTTGCCTTTGCCCAAACTTCATAACACTCAGCCGTATGTTGTGAAAACTTAGCTGTAAAAGCAGGGGGAATATTGACCGCGCGTTCGTAATCGTGGCGCGTGATGCGGAGCAGGCTTGCTTCATCTGAATCGTAGGCTAAGCTTTGTTCGTAGGGGCGTAAATCTTCTAATAGTTGTCCGATTTGCGGATCGGTAAATTTCGTGTGGGCAATCTGCGCTAGCGTGGCTAATTGCCTTCCCCTTGCTGCTGCGCCTTCGGGAGGCATATACGTTGCTTGATCCCAATAGAGGAGGGAAGCAGCCGACTCAATGTCGTTAATCTCTGTTAGTAAGGTTTTGAGTTGGGCGAGTTTGGGTTCTGTCTTTTCCAGGGTTTGCATGGGCTGAGCGTGTGGATTCTAGGTTCCTTTTGTCAATACTAAGTCTGACTTGCCCAGATGTGCATGGAAGTGCCAACTATTTTCAGGAAACAGCAAACTCTAGTCTGAGAAAGGACGAATGTAATTCAATATTTCTCAGTTACGATCCTATAGATCTTAGAGATCTCCTTAGTCCCCCTAACAACGGGTGAAACGAAGCCGTTCTTAGTCCACGCCACTTTACTCAATGGGGAGAACCCCCGCTTTTTCTGTGGCTCCCCTTTTTAAGGGGGGTTGGGAGGATCGAATTTTAACCAGCTTCAGCTTCTTGCTTCCCGCCTAAAAGCATCAGACCACTTGTACAGCATAATTATTTCAAAAATCGCGCGATTTAGCACAAAAGTACTATTATTGACAGATTTCGGGAACTCAACTTATTTCTTCTGTATTGAAATTTAGCTATGGGCGATCGCTCTTAATCGATCGCTTACAAAATAGAGTTTTCTAGGAGAAGCACAATGGACAACGATGCTATTCAACAAGAAATAATGGCACTTCTCAATCAGGAAGATATATTGTCCTCACTAAATAAGATATTCCAAAAATATGGAGCGACCGACACTAAAAATATTTCCATAGAATTCAATTTTTTTGAGAAAACACCATCCGATCGCGATTGCCGTCCAAATTCTAGCGTGTTGCCAGATCCCTCACCAGATAGTGTATTCCGAACCACTGCCTGGTTTTGCCCTTGCCCCCCAAACCAAGCTTGTGCGCCACCTCCTGGTAAGTGGATTGGGTGATACAGCCACAGGTATGTTTAGAAGTATTCCTGTAACAAGAGGGTTTTTCTAAGTCATACTATTGCCTGTCTGACATACTCAGATATGCTCTTAAGTATGTTGATGTCTGAGTAAATTTGAAAATGGCTCAAAGTAGGAGTAGTTGGGGTTGGCGGCTACGGCTGGCGTGCTGTGTAGCAGTTAGTGGAGCGATCGCCACTGAAGATCGGATTTCAGCTCAAGTGGTTCCCGACAATACATTAGGTGCTGAAAGCTCATCAGTTAACCAAACTACTCCTCTAACTTCTCAAATTGAAGGTGGAGCAGCGCGAGGCAAAAATCTATTTCACAGTTTCGAGCAGTTTTCTATCCCAGCAAATGGTGAAGTGCGCTTCAATAACGATCTGAATATTGAAAATATTATCACCCGCGTGACTGGCTCTACTGCTTCTAATATCGATGGCGCGATCGCAGCTAACGGTAGCGCCAACTTATTTTTAATCAATCCAAATGGAATTATTTTTGGCACTAATGCCTCGCTGAATATTGGTGGTTCATTTCTTGCTAGTACAGCGCGTAGTATTATTTTTTCTGATGGAACTCAGTTCGATGCAAATCATTCTCAAAATACGCCCTTACTAACAGTTAATACGCCGATCGGCTTGCAATTTGGCTCCAATTCTGGCGCGATCGTTAACCGCTCTCAAGCGTCTCTCAACGGAGCAGTAAATTACTTTGGCTTTCCTGCTGGTTTACAGGTAGTGACAGGTAAAACATTAGCACTTGTAGGAGGTAGTATTTTACAAGAGGGTGGAAATATGACAGCAGCAGAGGGGCGAATTGAACTAGGCAGTGTTTTTGATAATAGTTTAGTGAATCTCAATTCCACAGAAAAAGGCTGGAAGTTGGGATACGAGCAGGTACAGAATTTTCAAAACATTGAGTTAAATAGCTTTGCAAATATACCTTATTTAGATGTCAGTGGTGAAAGTAATGGCGAGCTTCACCTTCAAGGTAAGGTAATTCAAATTAACAACTATGGATTAACCTCTGTAAATAGACAAGAAATTCAACCAGGAAATTTGACTATAAATGCCTCGGAAAATATAGAATTGGCAGGCGTAAATACCGTCATATCTACTCTAAATTTTGGAGCAGGAAATGGAGGAAATATTACTTTCAATACTAAAAATTTAACCGTGAGAGAAGGGGCGCAAGTTTTTACTTCTACTTTTGCTACAGGTGCTGGAGGAAAATTAACTGTTAACGCATCAGAGTCAGTACAAATAATTGGGAGTTTTCCTTTGTCTGTTGATAATTTTGAAGCATTTAGTAGTTTATCTAGTGCAACTGCTGCTGCTGGAAATGCAGGGGACTTAACAATTAATACTACAAAACTAATTGTCAGAGATGGAGCAAAAATATCCACAGCATCAGAGGGAAGTGTCTTCGATCTAACTCTCAATCAGTTCGTACCAGCAACAGGCAAGGGAGGAAATCTCACTATCAATGCCTCTGAATCTGTAGAGCTAACGGGGACTACAAAAAATGGTTCTCCGAGTACCTTAACTGCGATCGCTCAAGGTGGTGCAACTGCTGGAAATCTGAGAATTAATACAAAAAGTTTGACGATTGGGAATGAAGCGGAAATAAGTGTCAGCAGTTTCGGTACGGGCAATGCAGGCAACTTAGAAGTTACAGCTAACTCTATCCGTGTAGAAGATGGTGGCAAACTTACGGCTACCAGTAAATTCAGCAGTGATGGTGGCAATATAAACTTACAAAACCTGGACTTACTTACATTACGCAATAGTGGTGAAATTTCTACTAGTGCTGAAGGTGCAGGCGATGGTGGCAATATAAATGTTGATACAGACAATCTAGTACTAGCAGAAAGAAGCAAAATTACAGCTAGAGCTGTCGATGGTCGCGGTGGTAATATCAGCATTACAACCCAAGGACTCTTTGTGTCTCCCGATAGTACGATCGATGCCAGCTCCGATCGCGGCATTAATGGAATAGTAGAAATTAGAAGACCAGATGTAGACCCCAGCGCTGAGTTAGTTATATTACCAGCAGATGTCGTCGATGTCAGCGGTTTGGTGGCTCAAGGGTGTTCTGTAGGTAGCGTAGCATCAGGAGAAAGTAGCTTCGCGATCGCCGGACGAGGTGGCTTACCTCCAACTCCTGCCGAAACAACTAGAAGCGAGTCCATCTTGGCAGATTTGGGCATTACAGAAAAGTCAAAAGTGAGAAGTCAAAAGTCAAAAATAATTCCGAATTCCGTCAGCCGAAGGCGAAGCGAAGCGTTATTCCGAATTCCGAATTCTCCACAATCTTCCAATAAAGTTAATCCCGTCCCACTTGTGGAAGCTACAGGGTGGGTGGTAGGTTCTAATGGTGAGGTCATACTGACTGCTTCTGTTATTACCGATACACTTAATATTCCTTGGTTTAGACCGAATAGCTGTAATGGAACGTAGATTTTACAATAGTTTTGCATCCCTCCTCATACAAATAACGGGAGGGATTGGTTGTATGAGCATTAGTTTTTGTTTACTTGCTCCCAGTATTAATGCTAGCCCCGATCCTGCGGTCGTTGCACGGACAAACTTACAAGCCCAACTTCCCATCGCTCAAACTCCCCGTCTCCCTGCACCGCCACCACGTCCCCAAGATGTAATTCCGCGCCCCGAACCCGCGCCTCCAGAACTCCCGACACCCACTCCCTTACCACCATCAGAAGATTTATTACAGCCACCTGACGCACCTCCCACACCAGCACCAGTACCGGGAAAAATTCCAGAAAAACTAACAGTGAAACGGTTCGAGGTGACTGGCAGTACGGTATTTAGCCCCCAAGATTTCGAGAAAGTTTTAGCTCCCTTCACAAATCGATCGCTGTCTTTTGCCGAACTGTTTCAAGCCCGTACTGCTGTTACGCAACTATATATAGATAAAGGATATATTACCTCTGGGGCTTTAATTCCACCCCAAGCCATCCAAGACGGCGTAGTGAAAATTCAAGTCGTCGAAGGGGGATTAGAAGCAGTTAACATACAGGGAACGCGGCGATTAAGACCTAGTTATATTCGCGATCGCATTCCGCAAGCCACACCCCTAAACCAACAACGCCTGTTAGAGGCTTTGCAACTGCTGCAACTCAATCCCTTAATTCAAAACCTTTCAGCCGAACTTTCAGCAGGGACTCGTGCAGGTACGAGCGTGTTAGATGTCACGGTGAGAGAAGCAGATACTTTTGATACACAAATTGTCTTAGATAACGGGCGATCGCCTAGTGTTGGTAGCTTCCGGCGACGGGTGCAATTGAATCAAGCTAATTTACTTGGATTTGGCGATGGGTTGAGTTTTGCATATAGCAATACCGACGGTAGCAACGGCGTAGACGGCAGTTATACAATCCCGATAAATGCTAAAAATGGCACGGTAAGCTTGAATGTTGGATTTACCGACAGCAACGTGATCGAACCTCCATTCGATGACCTCGAAATCGATGGTAATTCCCGCTATTTTGAACTCAGCTATCGTCAACCTATATTACAATCTCCTAATCGCGAATTTGCCCTCGGTTTGACGGCAGCGCGACGCGAAAGCGAAATTTCTTCCGATGTTTTAGAAGAGTTTGGCTATCCTTCCTCTTTACTCTCACCGGGCGCAGATGAAGATGGAGATACTCGCATCTCAGCCGTACAATTCTCTCAGGAATGGACTCAACGTAATACGCGAGAAGTTTTTGCAGCGCGATCGCAATTTAATTTAGGTGTGGGAGCATTCGACGCTACGATTAACAGCGATGCTCCAGACAGCCGCTTCTTCTCCTGGCAAGGACAAGCGCAATGGGTACGGTTGCTCGCTCCCGATACTTTATTTTTACTCCGTACAAATATCCAAATTGCCGACGATCCGCTCGTACCATTAGAACAATTTGGCGTAGGTGGACTCGAAAGCGTCAGGGGCTACCGTCAAGATGCACTGCTATCAGATGGTGGTTTATTTGCTTCGGCAGAACTGCGCATTCCAGTTTATCGCGTTCCCGAACGGCAACTAACGCTGCAAGTCACGCCCTTCGTCGATTTTGGGACGATTTGGAATGAAGCTGGGCGATCGGTTGAAGATTTGACTCCGCCTGAAGACGAAGATACCTTAGTATCTGTAGGCTTGGGATTGCGCTTTCAACTAGCAGACACCGTAACTGCTCGTCTAGATTGGGGTATTCCCCTAGTAGATATTGAAGACCGCGATCGCACCTGGCAAGAAAACGGCGTATATTTTTCGGTTAATTACAGTTTGTTTTGAGGTGAGAGGTGAGAGGTAGGAGGTGAGAGGTGAGAGGTAATAACTAATGTCAATCTCAAAAACTTACCTCGCAGTACTATTAGTTTTCCTCCCTGGAACGGCGATCGCAGCTCCATCCGCTCCAGAAATCACTTCGCAACCAATACGAAGCAGTGGTGATGACGCACAATTATTGCAACAAGGCAGAGAACTCTATACAGCCGGACAATTTGCCCAAGCAGTAAAAATCTGGCAACAAGCAGCGCAAAACTATAGAGCCAAAGGAGATAAGCTCAATCTCGCGATTGCCTCCAGCAATTTATCCTTAGCTTATCAGCAACTCGGACAGTGGCAGCAGGCAGAACAGGCGATCGCTGTTAGTTTCGATGCGTTGCAAGGGAGCAGGGGAAAGAGAGCTGAGGGAGCTGGGGGAGCTGAGGGAGCTGAGGGAGCTGGGGGAGAAAAAAAACAACAGCCAACTCCCGACTCCCGCCTCCCGACTTCCGACTCTCGAATTCTGCCAATTCTTGCTCAAGCCTTAAATACCCAAGCTAGTTTGCAATTGGGATTGGGACAAGCAGAAACAGCCGTAAGTACGTGGCAACAAGCTGCTATTACGTACGAACGAGCAGGCGCTCGCCTTGGGGTCATCCGTAGTTTACTGAATCAGAGTCAAGCGTTGCAAGCCTTGGGACTATATCGTCGGGCTTTAGAAACGTTAACTTCTGTCGAGCGCAGCCTCAGTTCGATCCCAGACTCCCCACTCAAAGCTGCCGGACTTCGCCAAATGGGGAACCTACTGCGATCGATAGGCGATTTGCTACAGTCCCAACAAGTCTTGCAACGGAGTTTAGTCTTATCGCAAAAACTCAACTCGCAATCAGATATTGCGGCTAGTTTATTTAGCCTCGGTAATACAGCGCGATCGCAAAAAGACAATCCAACTGCCTTAGCCTACTATCAACAGGCTGCTATTACCGCGATCGCGCCGATCGCAAAACTGCAAGCCCGACTTAACCAATTCAGCCTATTAGTAGACACGCAAGATTCTACTGCCCAATCGCTCATTCCCGAAATTCAATCTCTGCTTGCTACCATCCCCCCCAGTAGTAAAACAATCTATGCCCAAATTGATTTTGCGCAAAGTTTGATGGAAATAGGGAGCAGGGAGCGCTTCGGTGCAGGGAGCAGAGGAGCAGAGGAGCAGAGGAGCAGAGGAGCAGAGGAGCAGAGGAGCAGGGGAAGAGAGCTGGGGGAGCTGAGGGAGCTGAGGGAGCTGAGGGAGCAAAAAACAACCGTCAACTACCAACTACCAACTACCAACTACCAACTACCAACTACCACTCCCGCATTCATTGCCCAATTACTAGCAAATGCTGTCAACCAGTCGCGAAATTTGGGAGACAAACGAGCTGAGGCTTATGCAGTAGGTAGTTTAGGTAGTTTATACGAGCAAAATCGGCAATGGCAAAGCGCTCAAGAGCTGACGGAACAGGCTTTAATCTTATCTCAGGCAGTGAATGCACCGGATATTACTTATCGCTGGCAATGGCAATTGGCACGTTTACTGAGAGCGCAGGGAGATACTCCAGGGGCGATCGCCACCTACAGAGAAGCAGTAAAAACTTTAAAATCTTTGCGTAACGATCTCGTTGCTGTCAACCCAGAAATTCAATTTAATTTTCGCGATGAAGTAGAACCAGTCTATCGAGAACTCGTTGCCTTGCTGTTATCTGGGCAAAAGTCAGGCGAGACAACTCCTCAGCAAAACCTCGCCCAAGCACGCGAGACGATCGAAGCGTTGCAGTTAGCGGAACTAGATAACTTTTTTCGGGAAGCCTGTATCGAAGCCCAACCTGTAGCGATTGATAATGTGGTGGATCGGGATAATCCTACAGCAGCGGTAATTTATCCAATTATTTTACCCGATCGCCTGGAAGTCATTCTCAAAATTCCTCAGCACCCCCTGCGGCATTACACGATCCACCAGCCGCAAGCTCAGATCGAGCAAACTGTAGAACGATTGCAGCGATCGCTGACCGAGCCGGATCGTACCAAAGATGTCAGAACTTTATCTCAACAAATATATAGTTGGCTGATCCAACCTATTGCTAGCGAGTTGCAACAAAGTGGAGTCAAAACCCTAGTATTCGTCCCAGATGGGGCATTGCGAAATATTCCCATGTCTGCATTATTTGATGGTAAGCAATATCTGGTCGAAAAATACGCGATCGCCGTTAGTCCAGGTTTGCAACTCATCAACCCTCAGCCTATCTCTCCAGCCAATCTCAAAGCCTTAACTGCTGGACTTAGCGTTCCTCCTGCTAACTCTCCCTTTCCACCCTTACCCGCTGTCAGGTTGGAATTTAATTTAATTCAACAAGCCGGAGTCGCGATCGCCGAATTACTCGATCGCGCCTTTACTAGCAAGAGCCTAGAAACCAAGATCGACTCAACTAGCTTCAACATAGTTCATTTAGCGACTCACGGTCAATTCAGTTCTCAAGCCGAGAATACATTTATCCTCGCCGCTGATGGACCAATTAACGTCAGGAAATTTGATGACTTATTGCGATCGCGCAATCGTCGCCGTCCGAATGCGATCGAATTACTCGTCCTCAGCGCGTGCGAAACTGCTACGGGAGACAGACGCGCTGCCTTGGGACTAGCAGGAATTGCAGTCAGGGCTGGGGCTAGGAGTACCTTAGCTTCTCTGTGGCAAATTGACGATGAAGCAACAGCTATTTTTATTGGTGAATTTTACAAACAACTCACCAAAACTAAACTCACCCGTGCCGAAGCCCTACGTCAAGCCCAACTGAATCTGATGAAAAACTATCCTAACTACCGTCGTCCTGGCTACTGGGCAGCCTATGTTTTAGTGGGAAATTGGCTTTAATAGGGAGCAGGGAGCTTCTGAGCAGGGAGCTGCTTCTGAGCAGGGAGCAGTTATCAGTGAAGACAGTAGTTATGGCTAACCACTCCCACTTCCCACACTTCCCACACTTCCCACACTTCCCACACTTCCCACACTTCCCACACCCCACACCCGCATCGAACGCACCACGTTATCGTGGAATATACACCCACAGACGTAAATAAATACAGATAATGCAGCCGCAGGCATTAATGCGATCGCCAAAAGGCAAATCTTCCCCAAGGTTTAGTTCCCAACCCAAACATCCCCTCAAACGCTTACTCGCCTACACTCGCCACTATCGAGGGCAAATTTGGCTGGCATCTCTCTATTCTGTCTTAAATAAAATCTTCGATCTAGCTCCACCTGCATTGATTGGTGTTGCTGTTGATGTGGTAGTACAGCGTCAAGATTCAATTATTGCCCGTTGGGGAGTTAAGGATGTTTTTACTCAATTTCTCATTCTCTCCGTCCTCACGGTCATTATTTGGATACTAGAATCAATTTTTGAATATGCCTATGCCAGGAAATGGCGTAACTTGGCGCAGAGGATTCAACACGAACTCCGCCTCGATGCTTACAACCACTTGCAAGAATTAGAACTCGCCTATTTTGAAGAACGCAGTACGGGCGGCTTGATGTCAGTTTTGAGCGATGATATCAATCAATTAGAGCGATTTTTGGATAATGGCGCTAATGAAATTATCCAAGTTACCGCTACAGTTCTAATTATCGGCGGGGCTTTCTTTATTCTCGCTCCTAGCGTCGCTTGGATGGCAATGTTGCCTATGCCTTTTATTTTGTGGGGTTCGGTAGCGTTTCAACGACTTTTGGCTCCGCGTTATGCAGAGGTGCGAGAAAAAGTTAGCTTATTGAATGCAAGGCTGGCAAATAATTTGTCCGGCATTATGACGATCAAAAGCTTTACTGCCGAAGCCTATGAATCAAGCAGACTTGCAGAGGAAAGTCAAGCCTATCGTCAGAGTAATAAAAAAGCGATCGCGCTGTCTGCTGCCTTCGTTCCCTTAATTCGGATGATTATTTTAGCGGGTTTTACCGCTTTACTTTTATTTGGAGGCATGGAAGCGATCGCGGGCAGAATGAGTGTAGGGACGTACAGCGTATTGATCTTTTTAATTCAGCGTTTGTTATGGCCTTTGACTAGATTAGGCGAAACCTTCGACCAATATCAACGGGCAATGGCATCCACAAATCGGGTAATGAATTTACTTGACACTCCCATTGATATTCATACTGGAGATATTGCTTTACCAATTCATGAGGTAAAAGGAGAGGTGATATTAAAAGATGTTACCTTTGCTTATTACGAGCGATCGCCCGTCATTGAAAATCTATCTTTGCAGATTCCTGCTGGAAAAACCATCGCAATTGTTGGTTCCACGGGTTCGGGGAAGAGTACTTTAGTCAAACTCCTGCTCAGATTATACGAGGTGCGATCGGGAACGATTACCTTAGATGGGATCGATATCCGCGATTTAAAATTGAGAGATTTACGCGCTTGTATTGGTTTAGTCAGTCAGGATGTCTTCTTATTTCACGGTACTGTAGCCGAGAATATTGCCTATGGTAGTCCTGATGCCAATATAGATAAAATTATCTCAGCGGCAAAGGTTGCAGAAGCGCATGAATTTATCATGCAACTGCCCCAAGATTATGAAACAATTGTGGGGGAAAGGGGACAAAAATTATCAGGCGGACAACGACAGAGAATTGCGATCGCCCGTGCAGTATTAAAGAACCCACCAATTTT